>JAQTNB010000023.1 GCA_028714055.1 Candidatus Omnitrophota bacterium | reverse complement strand
GTCTTTAAGATCGTTACGCTTGCCGCCGCGCTGGAAGAAAACCGGGTCTCGGAATCGGACAAATTTTTCTGCGAGAACGGGGCGTATAAATTCGGTTCACATACCCTGCATGACCACCGGCCGCACGGCACGCTTACCTTCCGGGAGGTCATCGAGCAATCAAGCAATATCGGCACGGTCAAGGTCGCCAGCCTCCTGGGGCCGGATACCCTGCACCGTTACGTCAAGCTTTTCGGTTTCGGGGTAAAATCGGGGATCGATATGCCGGGTGAGATCTCCGGGATGGCCAAAGACCCCCGTTTTTGGTCGAAGACTTCCATCACCGCCGTGCCTATCGGGCATGAGGTCGGGGTGACCGCGCTGCAGCTTGCTTCGGCGATGTCGGTCATCGCAAACGGCGGAGAGCTGATGAAGCCTTATATCGTCAGCGAGGTGAGGGATAAATTCAACCAGGTGATCAAGAAGGCAGAGCCGGCCGTTACCCGCAGGGTCATAAGCGAAGAGACCGCCGCACGCTGCCGCAAGGTCCTGGCTGGCGTGATCGAAAACGGTACGGGCAAGCTCGGGAGGGTGCCGGGTTTCAGCGCCGCGGGAAAGACCGGCACCGCGCAAAAGATCGAGGCGAACGGCGCTTATTCGCACGGTAAATTTGTCGCTTCGTTCATCGGGTTTGCTCCGGCGGAAAAACCGATGGTCACTATTGTTGTCTGTCTTGATGAGCCCCGGCCGTATTATTTCGGCGGCGTGGTCGCCGCCCCTGTCTTTAAAGAGGTGGCAGGGGCAGCGTTGAAATACCTGAAGGCAAAAGAGATCCCCGGGCAAAAAGGGCCCGAGCAGAATATCGTCTGGCATGAAGCTCAAATATTTGATTAAGGTCATCGGAGGGCGTCCGGAGGACCCGGCGTTTGAGGATTTCGAGGTCTCGCATATCACCTCGAATTCCAGGGACGCGCACAAGGGTTCGCTTTTTGTCGCCGTCCGCGGCACGGCCGTTGACGGACATGCCTTCATCGCCGAGGCGATTGGTAACGGCGCAAAGGCCGTCGTGGCGCAGGAGGGGCGCGTAAACCTTACGGGATTCCCTTTGAAGTCCGCCGCATTGATCAGCGTCCCCGAAACGCGCAAGGCCCTGGGGCAGTTAGCCGCGGAATTTTACGGCAGGCCAAGCAGGCGAGTGCGGGTTTCCGGCATCACCGGCACCAACGGCAAGACCACGGTATCGTATCTCATGGAGGCGATCCTGGAAAAGGCCGGGCATGTGCCCGCGGTCATCGGAACGGTCAATTGCCGGTTCAAAGGAAAGACCTACCCCTCCGGGAACACGACCCCCGGAGCGCTTGAGATACAGAGGATGCTTGCCGATATGGCCGCGCAAGGGGTGACCCATCTGGCAATGGAGGTTTCTTCGCACGCGCTTGACCAGGAGCGCACCGAGGGGATCGATTTTTCCTCGGCGGTCTTTACCAACCTCACGCAGGACCATCTTGATTACCACGTTACGCTGGAAGATTATTTCCGCGCCAAAGCAAAATTGTTTTCAGGGCTCTCGCCTCAGGCCTTTGCCGTTATCAATAATGACCAGCAGCAGGCAGAGGCGCTTAAAAAAATAACCCGGGCGCAGGTCGTCACATACGGCATCGAACGGGAGGCGGACGTGCGCGCATATGAGCTGAGTTTCAATGCCCGGAGCGCGCGTTTTTCCGCGGAGGTCCTGGGTAGGCGGGTCAAAATATCCTCGCGGCTTATCGGCCGCCATAACGTATACAACATGCTGGCAGCGTTTGCCTGGGGATGGAAAGAAGGCATTTCCGTTGATGCGATAGCCGGCGCTTTCGAGAGCTTCTCGTTTGTCCCCGGAAGGCTGCAGCGGCTCCAGCATTCGCACGATTTTGATGTCTACGTGGATTATGCCCACACGGACGACGCGCTTCAGAATGTGCTGACCGCGCTTAAGGAGCTTGAGCCCCGTAAGATCATCCTGGTCTTCGGCTGCGGAGGGGACCGCGACAGGGAAAAGCGCCCCAAGATGGGCAAGGTTGCGACTGAATTGGCAGATCTTTGCATCATCACCAGCGACAACCCGCGCTCCGAGGAACCGATGAGCATTATCGAAGATATCAAAAAAGGGATCCGCACGGATAATTTCAGCGTGGTAGTGGACCGCAGGGAAGCGATCGCCGGAGCGCTTTCCGCCGCCGGCAAAGGGGACATCGTGCTTATTGCCGGCAAGGGCCATGAGAATTACCAGGTGTTCAAAGAAAAGACCGTTCCTTTCGACGACATTCAGGTGGCGCAAGAATGCTTACGATCAATGAAATCCTAAAAGCAACGCGCGGAACGCTCGTGCGCGGGCAACCCCGCGCATCCGTCCGGGGGGTCTCTATCGACTCCCGCAATATAAAACGCGGTGAGGCCTTTATCGCCCTGCGGGGAGAGCGTTTTGACGGGCATGATTTTATTCCGAAAGCCGTCCGCAGAGGCGCACGCTGCATTATCGCAGAGGCCGCCCGCGTAAAGAAAAGCGCCGGGGGTGCTTGCGCGCTCATCACGGTAGCCGATACGACCAAGGCCCTGGGTGACCTGGCAAGGCTCATCCGCGATAAGTCCGCTATCCCGCTTATTGCGGTGACCGGCTCAAACGGTAAGACGACGGCCAAGGAGATGATCTCCTGGGTACTCTCAAGCCGTTACCGTGTGCTTAAGAACGAGGGGACGAAAAACAACCATATCGGCGTGCCGCTGACGCTTTTTAAGCTTAAAAAAGAGCACGACCTTGCGGTCCTTGAGCTCGGCACGAACCATTTCGGCGAGATCGCCTACCTGGCGGAGATCTGCAGGCCTACCGTGGGAGTGCTTACGGCGATCGGCCCGGCGCACCTTGAATCTTTCGGGAACATAAAAGGGGTTTTCCGGGAAAAATGGTCTCTGTTTGGCCTGCTCAAAGCTCCGGCGATCGGCATCCTGAATGCGGACGCACCGTTTGTGAAAAAATACGCCGCATCCGGAGCAAAAGGAAAATTCTTTGTCGGTGCCGGCATGGGCTCTGCGTGCGATTTTAAGGCGTCGGATGTTGTGCGCGGCCCCGGGGGCCTGGCGTTCAGCGTGAACAAAAAATATCGGTTTACACTGAGGACTCACGGGTATTATAATATATATAACGCGCTGCTCGCGGTCTCCATCGGCAGGATCTTCGGCCTCGGCTATCCTGAGATCGCCCGCCGGCTCTCTTCGTTTGTCTTCCCCCCGGGAAGGCTCACATGCATAGAAGCCAATAAAATCCGTATCTTTGACGATACATACAACGCAAATCCCGCTTCCCTCGGCCAGGCCCTGGAGGCACTGAGGAGCTTCTCTGTCAAAGGGAAAAAAATCCTGGTCATGGGGGATATGCTTGAGCTGGGTAAGTCTGCGGGTTCTTTCCACCGCAGGGCAGGGAGGGAGGCGGCCGGTGTCTGCGATAAACTGGTCACCGTGGGTAAGCTTTCGCGCCTTGCCGCCGCAGAGGCCCGAAGAGCGGGATTGAACGCCAAGGATATAATCGTCTGCCGCGATTCCGGGCAAGCCGCCCGGGTCATGCGCCATAAGGGGTTTCTTTCCGCGGGGGATGCCGTGCTGGTAAAAGGCTCCCGGCGGATGCAACTGGAAAAGGTCATACATGCTCTATCATCTCCTCTACCCGTTACATAACGCCGTTTTCGCCTTCAACATCTTCCGCTACATAACCTTCCGCGCCGCGATGGCCGCGGTAACCGCATTCGCGTTGAGCCTTATTTTCGGCCCCGGGATCATCCGCATGCTCAAAGCCAAAAAGATCGGGGAGAATATAAGGAAAGAGGAGAGCGCGCGGCTCTATGAGCTGCACAGCAAAAAACAGGATACCCCTACCATGGGAGGGATCTTTATCCTGCTTGCCATGCTCTTTGCGACACTCCTCTGGGCCGATCTTTCCAACAGGCATATCATGCTGGTGGTGTTTGTGACCGTGTGGCTGGGTATCACCGGCTTTGCCGATGATTATCTCAAGCTTGTCAGGAAAAAATCAAAAGGGCTTACCGCCACCGCAAAGCTCACGAGCCAGATAATCCTGGGCCTGATCCTGGGGACCATCCTCTATGTGACGCCGGAACATACGACGAAGCTTGACGTGCCGTTCCTGAAAGATGTTTCCGTGGACCTGGGGGTCTTTTATATCTTATTTGTCATCGCGGTGGTGACCGGGACTTCCAATGCCGTCAACCTGACCGATGGCCTTGACGGGCTGGCTGCCGGCAATATGATCATGGCGGCGCTGGCTTTTAGCGTATTGTGCTACGTCTCCGGCAATATCACCTTCAGCAATTACCTGCTGATCCCCTATATAGGCGGAAGCGGAGAGCTGTCTGTCTTTTGCGCCGCGATGCTCGGGGCGAGCCTCGGGTTTTTGTGGTTCAACTGTTATCCCGCTTCCATATTCATGGGGGATGTCGGGTCGCTGGCGCTGGGAGGGGCATTGGGGACTATCGCGCTCCTGATAAAGAAAGAGCTGCTTTTGGTGATCGTCGGAGGCATATTCGTTGCCGAGGCGCTTTCGGTGATCCTGCAGGTAGCGTCTTTCCGCCTGGTCAAAAAACGCATCTTCAAGATCGCGCCCCTGCACCATCATTTTCAGTTTCTCGGTTTGCCGGAAAGCAAGGTCATCGTCAGGTTCTGGATAATCTCAAGCCTCCTGGCGCTTTTCACGCTGGTCACCCTCAAAATACGTTAGAGGATCATTTTCGCATCCGATGAAAAACACGGAATACTTCAGGGGCAAACAGGTCACCGTCGTCGGTATTGCCCGTTCCGGCCTTATGTGCGCCAGGCTCCTGCATGATATCGGCGCGCGCGTTACCGTCACCGACCGTCAGGATACCCCCCTTACCCGCGCCAATGCCGCGGCGCTTGAGGAACGCGGTATCAAAGTGGAGCTTGGCAGGCATTCCCCGGGCCTTGTCGACGGCCGCCAACTGCTTGTGGTCTCTCCCGGCGTCACGGCTGAAAATCCCTGTATCCGCCGGGCAGAGGAAAACGGGATCCCGGTTATCGCCGAGATCGAGGTCGGCTGGCTTCTCTGCCCGGCGACAATCATCGCCATCACCGGTTCAAGCGGCAAGACATCCGTTACCACCCTCATCGGCCGCATCATAACCGCCGCGGGTAAACAAGCGTTCGTCTGCGGCAATATCGGGACCCCTTTCTGCCAGGAAGTGCCGCGCATGCGGGAAGAGGATTTTGTTTCCCTCGAGGTAAGCTCATTTCAACTTGAACGCATCAAGGCGTTCAAGCCGAAGATCGCCCTCATCCTGAACCTCTCCCGTAACCACCTTGACCGCCACCGCGACATGCAGGAGTACCTTGACGCCAAGAGCCGCATCTTTATGAACCAGGATGAGCAGGATCACCTGGTGTTGAATGCCGACGATCCTGCGCTCGCCGGGTGCGCTTCTGCCGCCCGTTCGAAAAAAGCGTATTTTTCTTCCGCAGGCTGGGCGAACCCCAATTATGCGGCCGCGGCTGCCGTCGGAAAAATACTGGGGATAGACGATGGACTGATGCGGGAGGTCTTTGCCGGCTTTAAAGGGATAGAGCACCGCATGGAAGAAGTAGCCAGTGTCAACGGCGTTACTTTTATCAACGATTCCAAGGCGACGACCGCGGAATCCGCGAACTGGGCATTGCGCAGCATCCCCGGCCGCATCGTGCTTATTGCCGGCGGAAGGGACAAGGGAGTGGATTACGGGGTGATCGCAGAGGAAGTGCGCAAGAAAGTAAAAGAAGTCATACTTATCGGAGAGGCGAAAGCCGCGATCGCGCGTTGCCTGCAGGGAACGGTTCCTGTCCGGGAAGCCCAAACGCTTCCCGAAGCGGTCAGGATGGCTTTTGCCGGCGCTCAGGCCGGAGAATACGTGCTGCTTTCTCCGATGTGCTCAAGCTTTGATATGTTCTCCGACTTTGAGGAGAGGGGCAGGGTGTTTAAACAGGCGGTGCATGAGCTTTCCGGAAAAGAGAAAGGCTCTTCGGCAGTCAGATAACCATGGGGCGCGCAGCCAGGATCAATTTATTTGTAATAACCGTTACCTTAGTCTGCATAGGCGTGGTGATGATCTACAGCGCCTCCAGCATCTATGCCTGGGAACGGTATAAAGACGGCTTTTTCTTTCTCAAGCGCCACGTGAGTTTTGTTTTTATCGGGGCGTTCCTGGCGCTCCTGGTGATGAGCACGGATTACAAGAATTTCAGGCGGTATGCCAAGCCGTTTCTTCTGGTCTCTTTCGTGCTGCTGCTTTTAGTGCTGGTGCCCGGGATCGGCAGGGAGGTCTCAGGCGCGCGCCGGTGGTTCCGTTTCAAGTTCTTAAGCTTTCAGCCTTCGGAGCTGGCAAACCTGGCGCTGATCGTCTATATCGCCGATTTCATCGCGCGTAAGCACTCCCAAATGAGGATGTTCTGGCGGGGCTTTGCTCCGCCGGTGGGGATGCTGGGCGCATTTTGCCTGCTTATCCTTGTGCAGCCGGACCTGGGAACGACCATTGCCCTGGCAAGCGTGGTCCTGGTGATGCTCTTTGTCGCCGGCACCCGCCTTACCTATCTTATGTCTCTTTTTCTTGCCAGCCTCCCGGCGTTATACCTCCTGATATTCAGCGTCCCGTACCGCAGGATGCGCATCATGGCGTTCTTAAACCCCTGGCTCGACCCAAAGGGCAGCGGCTTCCAGATCATACAGTCGCAGGTAGCCCTGGGTTCCGGCAATATATTCGGGGTAGGGCTTGGCCAGTCGAAACAAAAACTTTTTTACCTGCCTGCCGCGCACACCGATTTTATCTTCTCGATCATCGGCGAAGAGATGGGGCTTATCGGGACTATCGGGGTGATCGTGCTCTTCATACTTTTTCTTCACCAGGCGCTTAAGGTCATCAGGCAGTCTTCGGACACCTTCGGTTATTTCCTGGGCCTGGGCCTGACGCTGATGCTGTCTTTTAAAGCGGTCATCAACATCGGGGTCTCCTGCGGGGTATTGCCTACCAAGGGGCTGCCGCTTCCTTTCATCAGCTACGGCGGGTCTTCGTTTATATTCGACCTGGTAAGCGTGGGGATACTGTTGAACATCGCGCGCACCGGCGAAGAGCCCTAAGAGATAATGAAGAAAACAAAAAAGGCGCGGGTACTGGTGGTCAGCGGCGCAAGCGGAGGGCACATCTTTCCGGCTTTAGCCTTGCTTGAAGAGCTCGCCGCGGAGGCGGGGCTTGAATGCCTTTTGGTCCTGCCGGAACATAGCGTGGTCAAGCCTTCTATGGTATCGGGCCGGCAGGTGCGTTACATCCCGTTTTTTTCCGCATCGGCGGGAGTTACGCTGAAGTGTTTTAAGCTGGCGCAGGCTTTTTTTAAAAGCGCGGGCATTGTCTTTGCTTTTCGCCCCCGCGTTGTCGTGGGTTTCGGTAGCATCTGCTGTGTGCCGGTATTCTTTTGGGGAAAGCTCCTGGGCGCAAAGGCCGTTATCCACGAGCAGAATGTCCTTTGCGGAAAGGCGAACAGGCTTTTGGGCCGCTTTAGCGACAGGATCGCCTTGTCTTTTGAGAAGACCGCGCTTTCTCTGGGCAAGGATTCTTCCAAGGCAGTGGTTACCGGGAACCCTTTGCGCAAAGGCCTGCTGGAGAAGACAACGAAAGATGCCGCGCTTTCTTTCTTCGGTTTCAGCGGGGATAAGTTCACGCTCCTTGTTTGCGGAGGAAGCCAGGGGAGCAGGCGCATCAATATCTCGGCCCTCGAAGCGCTCGCGACGTATCCCGATAGATCGCGGGTCCGCTGTATCCACTTAAGCGGCAAGTCCGATTACAACTTGGTGCTTGAGGGGTATGCGGCCGCAAAGGTTGAGGCAAAGGTCTTTGCTTTCCTGGATGAGATGCGCTATGCCTACTCTTGCGCGGACCTGGCCATTTGCCGGGCAGGGGCAACCACCATCGCGGAATTGGCGCAATTTGGCGTCCCCGCGGTTTTGATCCCGTATCCCCACGCGCGCCGGCATCAGGCGGAAAATGCCGCTGTCCTGCGTGAACAGGGGGCAGCCGTGGTGTTGGAAGACGAGGAAGTATCGGCTGCGCTGCTTCAGCAGGTAATTATTGATTTTGCGGGCGATCCTGCTAAGATTAATACCATGCGTTCGGGCTTTCGGGGGTTTCCGACCGGAAATCCGGCAGTTAACCTGGCTTCGGTAGTAAAAAAGGCTATTGCATGAAAGGGCATTGCCATCTTATAGGGATCGGCGGTATCGGGATGAGCGCGATCGCGCAGTTATTGCTCAGGCGGGGGTTGCCGGTGAGCGGCTGCGACCTTAAAGAAAGCGCGATCACCGCCGACTTACGGCAGAAGGGCGCGCGCGTTTTTATCGGCCATGACGCGGCGCACATTGACGGCGTGGATACCGTGGTGTATTCTTCGGCGATCAGGAAAGACAGCCCGGAATTGGCGGCAGCCGTCTCTTCCGGGACAGTGCGCATCCTGAAACGCGCCGAGGCGCTGGCGCTGCTCATGCAGGAGCGCAGCGTGGTGACGGTCAGCGGAAGCCACGGCAAGACCACGACCGCGTCCCTTGCGGCATGCCTGCTGCTTGAAGCGGGCTTTGCCCCGACCGTAGCAGTAGGAGGGATCCTGCGCAACATCGATACCAATGCCTGCCTCGGGGAAGGCGATTTTTTTGTCGCCGAAGCCGACGAATCCGACGGCTCATTCCTGTGTTACCGGCCGCACTATTCCATTATCACCAACATAGATTTCGAGCACATGGATTATTACCAGGATTTTGAGGGGGAGGTGGCGGCCTTCCGTGAATTTATCTCTCACACCCGCCAGGAAGGGTGCGTATTCGCCTGCCAGGACGACCGGACCTTGCGCGAGCTCGTTGAAACATCAGGCCGGCGCCATGTGTTCTTCGGCCTGCACGACGATGCCGACGCCCATGCCGCCAATATCAGCGTTAACGGCCTTTCTTCGGAATTCGATTTTTTCCTGCGCAAAGAGTTCATCGACAGGTTCTCGCTCTCCCTGGGAGGGATGCATAACGTTTCCAACGCGCTCGCCGTCATAGCGCTGGGCCTTGAGCTGGGGATCGGGAAGGAGCAGATCAAAAAGACCCTGCGCGGTTTCAGGGGCGCCCATCGCAGGCTTGAGATAAAATACCAGGACCAGGAGTATACGGTCATCGATGACTATGCCCATCATCCCACGGAGATCAAGGCAACGCTTGCGGCAGTGCGTAACCTCAATTCCGCGCGGGTGGTCGCGGTGTTCCAGCCTCACCGGTATACGCGCACGCAGCTTTTGCTGGAGGAATTCGCGGGATGTTTTAACGGGGCGGACGTCCTTATGGTCACGGACATTTACGCGGCCGGAGAGCCGCCGATCGGGGGGGTTGATGCCGGGGCCCTCTGCGAAAAGATCAGGTTTCGTAATCCCGGCAAAGAAGTGCATTACGTCGCCCGGGAACAGATCATCGCGCAGGTCCTGAAGATCATCAAGCCCGGGGACCTGGTGATCATGCTGGGCGCGGGGGATATTATCAAGGTATGCGAAGAGTTTGCGCAGGGCCTCTCAAAAGACCGGTGGAGCTGCAAAAAGTCCTGAAAGGGAAGGTCTTTTTTAGCGAGCCGTTATCAAGGCATACTACCTTCGGGATAGGCGGGGCGCCTTCGTTGTTTATCCTGCCCCGGGATGAAGAAGACTTAAAGGTATTGCTTACTGTTTTAAAAAGAGGTAAGATACCTGTTCTAGTTATAGGCTGCGGGAGCAATATCCTGGCCTCAGACCGCGGGATCAGCGCCGCGGTCATCGCATTACGCGCGCCTTTTTTCCGCAGGCTTAAAGCCGGCAATACCTTTATCGAGGCGGGGGCAGGCGCAAGCCTTGCGCAGCTCATCCGCCTGGCGCAGCGGCAGGGGTTGTCGGGCATAGAGTTTCTTTCCGGTATCCCCGGAACGGTCGGAGGAGCCCTGGCAATGAACGCAGGGGTCACCGAAGGAACGAAGCCGCGGGTCCAACGCAGTATCGCGGATGCCGTTGTCTCCGTCAGGGTGATGGATGCGCGCGGCCGCGTCAGCATACTCAATAAAAAAGATATCCGTTTTGGCTACCGGGATTCGGGCCTGTCAAAATTCGTGATCCTCGGCGCGCGGCTGAAATTCAAGCGCGCGCCCCGGAAGGAAATAAGCAGGGAGGTCCGCCGTTATCTTGCCTACCGCCGGCAGGCCCACGGATGGGCGGCGCGTTCCGCAGGATGCGTCTTTAGGAATCCCTCGGGGCTTTCAGCGGGAAGGCTGATAGACCTCTGCGGCCTTAAAGTCCAGCGCAAAGGAGGAGCCTGCATATCCAGCGCGCACGCCAATTTAATATTAA
>JAQTNB010000022.1:6713-10696 GCA_028714055.1 Candidatus Omnitrophota bacterium | reverse complement strand
GAGTACCGGCAGGCCTGTCCCGATCCCATACATAAAAGGCAGCAGCGCGCCCGCGTTACTATTCAGCGCCAAAGGAATGAGGCTGCCGAAGAACAATGCCGCGGAAATCGGGCAAAATGCCAGCGCGAAAATAAGGCCTAAGGCAAATGCGCCGGGAGCTCCGGACTCCACAAGCCTATTGTGATGTTTTTCGGAAAGCCGGACACCGGGAAGACGGATCGTAATTATTTCCAGCAAGAGCAGTCCCGTGATCACCAAAAGCGGCCCCAGGGCCTTGCCCATGTATTTCTGCAGAAACTGCGCAGCCTGCGGAACGCTCAAAAGGGAGCTGATGATGACCCATCCTAAAACCGCGTACGAAACCATCCTCCCCAGCGTATAGGCAAGCCCTGAAATGCATACCAGGACCGGATGCGCTATCTTTTTTGAAAGAAAAGATACTGCGGCAATATTAGATGCAAGGGGACAGGGACTGATAGACGTAAGTATCCCCAGCCACACCGCCGACAATATCCCTGCCCAGAGCCCGCTCATCAGGCGCCTTCCAAAAAACGGTTCAGTTCATCCGTAACGTAAGCGAAAAACTTCTCTTTATTGCCGCCATATTCCCATATCTTATCCAGGTTTTTTGCCTTCATTTCTTTGCCGTCCTTAATGAGCGAGATGACCAGCGATTTCGTATAGAGCTGGTAATCACGCACAAAATGCTCGTTGCCGCGCCCCTCGACATTAACCGCCTTGAATTCGAGCTTTCCTGACGCAAGCGCATCTTTGAAATTAGTTTCTATGGCCTCTTTTGAGTACTGTTCGAGCTTATGGCAAGTCACACAACGAAAGTCACCGTGAAAATAATATGCAATGACCCTGGTTGCAGGCGCTTGTTGAGCGTTCACATTATCGGAGATAAACGCGGGACTTATGCTAACCGCAGCAATTACCAGGAGTGTCAGAATTATTTTTTTCACCCTTACCCCCTGTTATTTTGAAATGATATTTTTAATCTCGTCTTTGCTTAAAACCTTTCCCGCCGCAACCACTCTCCCGTCAACCGCCAGCGCCGGAGTCATCATCACGCCGTAGTCGGTGATCTTGCCGATATCCGTGATCTTGGCGATCTCAGCCTGGATATTCAGTTCCTTTACCGCGGCTTCGGCATTGGCGGTAAGCTGTTTGCACTTCGGGCAACCGACCCCCAGAATCTCGATCTTCATGATATGCCTCCTTTTATGTTTTTACGGCAGAAACTTTTATGCTTACGACCGCGCCTTGAGCGCCCTGAAGATCATCAAACATGGCATCAACCGGATAACTCGATTCGTTGACTATTCTCAGATCCTTAAATCCGGCCATAGTCATAAACTTCAGGTATTCCTCTTTCTTAACCGCTCCGGCAAGGCAACCCACATACGCCTCAATCGAATCTTTCAGCTCTTTTGGCAGGTCCTGGGAAAGCACTAAATCCGAAACCATCAGCCTGCCGCCGTGTTTCAGCGCCCGGAAAGCCTCGTTGAAAACCAGCTGCTTTTCCGGCGAGAGATTAATGACACAGTTTGAGATGATGAGATCGACCGAATTATCCTCAACAGGCAGTTTTTCTATTTCGCCGAGTCTGAATTCCACATTACCGTAGCCGCCTTTTTTGGCATTCTTCCTTGCTTTTTCAACCATCTCCGGAGTCATATCCACGCCGATAACCCGGCCTGTTTTCCCGACCCTTTGTGCCGCAAGAAACGCGTCAAATCCTGCACCGCTTCCCAAGTCCAAGACAACATCCCCTTCTTTTAAGGACGCTATGGCAACCGGGTTGCCGCAACCCAACCCAAGATTTGCTCCCTCCGGAACAGCATTCATTTCTCTGTCGCTATATCCTACCTTCTTACTGATACCGTTGGCTAAAGATGCGCCGGAACAGCACGAGGCAGAAGGACAACAAGACGTTTGTTTTACCGCGATCTTGGCATATCCTTCCCTGACCATCTTCTTAACATCGCCGGGTTTATTTTCCATGAGCATTCCTCCCTTATTTGACGATAAATCCGAAGATCATACCGCTTATAGTTGCCATAACCACAACCAGGCCCACATATACGATTGTTTTCCTGGTCCCGATTACCCCCCGTATCACCAGCATGCTCGGCAAGCTCAGGGCCGGGCCGGCCAAAAGGAGCGCTAATGCAGGGCCCTTGCCCATACCTGAGCCGATAAGCCCCTGTAAAATCGGCACCTCAGTAAGCGTGGCAAAATACATGAACGCCGCCACAACCGAAGAAAAGAAATTCGCCCGCAGCGAATTGCCCCCGACCAGCGCTTCTACAAACCTCGAAGGGATAACGCCTTCATGGCCGACCCTGCCCAAGAGAAACCCCGATACAAGCACCCCGCCCAAGAGAAGCGGCAATATCTGCAAAGCAAACCCCCACGTAGCGCCGCTCCATTCCTTTAATTCATCTTTTCTGAACCATCGAAAGAGCATAGCGGCTAAACTCACCAGAGAGAATCCGGCGATCCACCACTTATACCCGTAAATTATCGACCAAATACCATGATCGCCTTCGAGCGGCTTACCCCAATTAGCGAACACAAGAAAAGCAACCATCGAAGCGAAATAAAGGATTGTCTTGCCTAAAGAGCGGGTTTCTTTTATCTCCCCGACATTAAAATTACCGTTCGCATGGCGGGTTCTCTCTTCTTTTAAGAATACCAGGTGCATCAAGAGGCCGATAATAACGCTAAAAACTACCGCGCCGATCGCCCGAGCCAATCCTAACTGCCATCCAAGTATACGCGCCGTTAAAATGATCGCCAAAACGTTTATGGCAGGCCCGGAATAAAGAAACGAAACCGCAGGGCCAAGGCCTGCGCCTCGTTTATAAATACCGGAGAAAAGCGGCAACACAGTACAGGAGCATACGGCAAGTATCGTCCCGGAGACCGATGCCACGCTATAGGAAAGGAACTTGTGCGCCTGTGCGCCAAAATACCTCATAACGGAGGCCTGGCTTACAAATACGGAGATCGCCCCGGCGATAAAAAACGCAGGCACAAGGCACAAGAGCACATGCTCCCTGGCATACCACTTAACAAGCGCCAGGGCCTCGAATATCGCATTGGTAAAGCGCAGGTTTTCTAACGGCAGGTAAAAACATGCCAGGAATGCCCCCGCAATAAAGAGGAATTTTTTCCATTCTTTCATTTTTTGCTCCTTCCGCCGACTTTGCAGCAGCCTCCTTCGATGCGTATGGCCTTGATATTGACCAAACCATCGGCGATCTTTTTCTGGGCGGAGGTTAAAATGCGGGAGAAGGTCGGCCGGGAGATCTTCATCAGCCTGGCGGCATCGATCTGTTTTAATCCTACAAGGCATGCAAGGCGCATTGCCTCAAACTCATCAAGCGTCAGGTATACCCCTTCAACCGTACTCAGGGGCTTGCACATCGGTTTAAAACAGCGTTCGCCGGGAACGCATTTGACCCATCGGGTCTTCTTGGGACGCATACCTATCCTCCTGTTATGAACATATGTTCATAATAAATTTACCATATCCCGGTGATTTGTCAACTTTTTTCCTGCAAATAAAAAGCGGGCTCCTCCCGGAGCCCGCTTCTCTTATGGATACTCAGGCCTATCCCGTCTTATGCTTCAATGCCGCACATATTGGCCTAAGGCATCAAAAACTTCATACTTTATCGCATCTTTCCCGCCCTGCTTGACAGCATACATAAGGTCATCAGCCCTCTTGATTACTTCATGGATCGATTCGGGCGGGGATATATACGTCGCTACGCCGATACTGAAAGTAACCTGCCACCCCGCTTCCTTCATTACCTGTAAAAGATACTTTCGAAGGCGAGGTATAAACTTCATCGGAGAGCCCTTGCTTGTTTCAATAAGCAGGATAAGAAATTCATCGCCGCCGATGCGCGCAACCGTATCGGTTGTACGTATCATCCCTTTGATTGCCTTCGCAACCAGCCTTAAAACAG
>JAQTNB010000022.1:0-6703 GCA_028714055.1 Candidatus Omnitrophota bacterium | reverse complement strand
CGAAAAAATCATTTACCTGTTTAAAATTATCGCAATCCAAAAAAACCAGGGTAAAAGGATGCCGGTAACGCCTGCATCTTTCCAATTCTCTTGCCGAGACTTCATAAAAATATTTCCGGTTCGCCAGTCCGGTCAAATGATCGATATGTGTCTGCTCCCTTACCCTCACCAGAGCCCGTTTCAGTTCAACGCCGAGCACAACAAAAGAGAAGAAGAACGCCCTCGTAAAAGCATTCCAGTAGGGGAAAAACGGCGAGGCATACTGATAACCCGAGTGCAAATCAGCCCACAGCCAGGAAAGGGCGCTGACAATACAAATGGTAGTGCCCAGGCGCCAGCCGCCACCCCATGAAGCCAGAAAAACCGGGATAAGGTAAAAAACCATAAAGCTTATCCGGTAATGGGTGAGAAAATCTGCCGCGGCAATAAGCAGAAGAGAGACAATAACTGCTGCTGCATATATACATTTTCTCTTTCGAGGAGTCATAATTACAGATAAACCAGGTCTTCCTGATGGTAAAGGGAGAGGAACAAGAGCATGTAATCCTTCAGGTGCCGGGTAAGCAGGAAATTATTGCGCACGTGTTCCCGGCCGTTCTCTCCCAGCTTCTTGGCGTAAGCCGGGCTGTTCAGGAGCTGCTTGATGGCAAAGGCCGCTCCGTCAATCGAATGACAGAGCAGGCCGGAATATTTATGCGTTACCTGCAAAGGGATACCCCCGACATTGGAAGCAACCACGGGTTTTGCCTTCCAGAGCGCTTCCGATACGGTCAGGCCAAAACCTTCCTTAAGCGACTTCTGCATGATAACGTCGGAGGCGCGCTGCAGGGCATTCACCTCTATGTCATTCTGCGGCAGGAGCAGTATGTGGATATCGGTATCTTTCTTTGCTTTTTCCATGACCTCTTCATAAACCTTGGCTCCTTCGGGGTCATCGGTTGCGGTGCCGCCGGCAAGTATCAGCTGGCAGTCTATGTATTTTTTCACCTGCAAAAACGCCTCAATAACGCCGACCGGATCCTTGAGCCTGTCAAAACGGGATATCTGCGTGATGATCGGCTTGTCCCTGACTATGCCGTATTTCTCCAGCACCTTATCAATGACCTCGAGCGGAAGCTCCCTGTTCTTATCGCTTAAAGGATCAATAGAAGGGGCGACCAAAAACTGCCGTACGGGAAGCCGGCGGGAGAAACTGGGGGACGAAAATACCGCGGCATGATATTGAGAGATAAATTCCATAAGAAAACCCCATACTTTCTGATGGGGCTCGGAGACATCGATATGGCAGCGCCAGATCCATTTATTCTCCTGCTTTTTCCTGACCAGGGCGATCGGCTGCGGGTCATGCACAAAAACAATGTCCCCGTGGGTATTGACCTCCTCGATATTGAGCAGGCTTGTCTCCATGAAAATGTCGAAATCCCTCTGGGTGATCTCTTCGGGCCTTCCATGAAGGACATTGTGGAATTTCTTGGTGACATCGAAAAATTGCGACCCGCCCTTAATAAGGTCCCAGCAGGTATCGACGCCCAGTTCCCTTAAAAGCGGGACCATGCGGTTGAGGATCTCTGCCACCCCTCCGCCGACCGAGGTGGAATTGATATGCTGGACGACCTTGCCTTTAAGCCTCTCGGCCAGGAGCCTGAGGTCATCGATAACCGACTGTCCTACCAGAGGCGCATATTCTTCTATCTTTGCCATATCAGGAGCCGATCCTCCTCTCGACGATCGCAACGATGGTATTCCTGAGGTTTTCCAGCGTAAGCGTATACGGATCGAACCTTGAAAGCTGTTTTGCCAGGGACTTATCCCCGAGAGAGGTTTCAATCCAGAAGGCAAAATCGTTTGCACTGCGCTCGAGCCTCAGGCGCGATTCAAAGACATGGAAATATATCGAATCGACGGTGATCTTCTTGAGGATATCCGCGAATTCCCGCAGGTCATAGACCGCATATTCCGTCGGCAAGACAAAGCTTATCGACTTAACGAAATGGAACTCCTCCCCCTGGCGCGCGAATTTAAGTTTCGCCGTAGGGTTTGAATCCAGGTATGCCTCTATGGTAGAGATGATCTTTTCGCGCAGGTCGCGGATGGTCGCATACTGGATCGTATCTACGCTGGCGAGCATCTCTCCAAGCATGTCCTCTCCCAGGACCTCTGAAACCCAATACGCAAAGTCATTGGGCGGTTCGGGAGACAGGTATTGATGCTGCTGCAGGAACCGGTGGGTATGATGATATATGCAGGCTCCGGGGATATCCCGGAGGGTCTCCAGGAGCTGCGGGATGGTCGTAGCCCTTAAGCCCGTCAGCTCCGAAATGTGCAACCGGGTATAGAACCTGAAAGGCTCTTGCGCCCTGGTCAATGCTGCCATGTATCGCTCCTATACGGACAGGATCAGCTTCAACAACTTATAAACTTCCTGCGTATTGCGCACGTAATAATGCGCCTGCGAAGAAAGCGCAGGCCCCCCTACCAGCACGGTCAAACCAATATCTTTCAACGCCCTAAAGGCATCCTCATCGGTAGCGTCATCTCCGATATAAACAGGATAAACTCGCTTCTCCCCGGCGGAAAATTTCTGCCGGGCCAGAAGCCAGAGCACGACCCTCCCCTTGTCCCATTCGACCGGAGGCCTTATTTCAAAAACCATCTTCCCCTGTTTGACCCGTATGGTATCGGCTACAAACGAGGTTATCACGGTTTCATGAAAAATGGTCTTAACCTGCGGGATAGCTTTTTTATCAACCCGCCGGTAGTGGACACTCAGGCTTAGGCCCTTATCTTCGATGATCACGCCTTTAAAAAGCTTTAGTTTACGCGCAAGTTCCCCGCGCAGTTTTTGCAAGGCGTGCGTATATCCTTGAGACAAGAATTTTCTGAATTTGATCCGGGGGCCTTCCAGCTCAAGCCCGTGATTACCGGCATAGATGACCCCATTGAGCCCCACTCTCTTTTTGACGTCTTTGAGCGCCCTTCCGCTGATCACGGCAACCCTGCAGCCGGGCTTTTTTATGATAGCCGCCAAGAGCTGCCGCGCACTGCCGGTAATGCGCGCCTTTTCAGGCACATGCACGATCTGAGCCAGCGTCCCGTCATAATCAAGAAAGACAAAGAGCCGTGCGCCCTGCAATCTTTTTTCTATGCTTTTCCAGTGCTCGAATAGATACTGCATGGCAGCGTGCGGTTCTTAGGTTTTTTTCAACGAAGTCAAATCCGTGATAATATTTGCCGCCCATTTGTAGACGTTATTTTCGCTGACCACCTTACGCATGCTCTCCATGCGTTTCTTCTTTTCTTCAAGGGGCATCTCGGCCGCGAAGCGAATGGCATCGGCGAACTCTTCTATGGAATACGGATTGATCTGCACCGCATCGGCCAGTTCTTTGCTTGCGCCCGTGAAGCGGCTGAGGACCAAAACGCCTGTCTCGTCGCTGCGGGAGGCGATATATTCCTTTGCCACCAGGTTCATGCCGTCATGGAGCGAGCTGACGATACAGATATCTGCCAAAGCATAGAACGGCCTGATCTCTTCGGCGGAAAAATGCCTCTTCAGATAAACGATCGGCTGCCAGCTGCCGTCGGAATATTTCCAGTTCTTCTTCTCTACCAGCTCGTCGATCTCGCTGATGAGCTCATGATAACGCTTGATGTGCGTGCGGCTGGGGGCAGCCAGCTGCACAAAAACAAACCGCTCCTTATACTCCGGGTATTTCTCGAGGAAACGGTCGACCGCAAGGATGCGCTCGAGGAGCCCTTTGGTATAATCTATCCTGTCCACGCCCAGGGCAACGATCTTGCCTTCCAGGCCTAATTCCTTACGGATCTTCAGCACCTCCCGCTGTTCGGCCGCCGGGGTCCCGGGAGCGATAAATCCGTCTACGCTTATGGGAAAAGCCCGCACCCCTGTTTCTTTGTTTGCCCTGACCACGCTGAATTTCTCGGTATCCACCCGGCACTCAATAAGGCGGTTGGCGGTATCCAGGAAATTATTACAATGGTACTGCACATGAAAGCCTATAAGGTCAGCGGCAAGCATCCCGTCCAGGATCTCCTGCTGGTAAGGACAGATGGCAAACACCTCGGGGTTCGGCCAGGGAATATGCCAGAAAAGGGCGATAACCGCATCGGGCCGCTTCTCTTTTATCATCTGCGGAAGCAGCGTAAAATGGTAATCCTGGATAAATACAAACGGGTCCCTGGCGGGAAGCTCCTCGAGCACGTTCTCCGCGAATTTCCGGTTTACCGCCTTATACTCCTGCCAGTCGACTTCCCGGAGTATCGGCCGGGTATGGGTCACGTGGCACAAAGGCCACAGGCCTTCGTTTGAAAATCCATAGTAATAACCGTCTTCTTCTTTCTTGGTAAGCCAAACGCGCTTTAAGATATACCGGTTATCTTCCGGAGGCACTCCCAGTTTGTTTTTGGAATTAACGAATTTTTTGTCCGCATCGCCGGACCCTTGCGCGATCCACGTCCCTCCGCAGGCGCGCAAGATCGGGTCGATCGCAGTAACGACCCCGCTTGCGGGCCGCACGCACTTAATAGAGCCGCTTTTCTCATCCACCACATGCATATACGGCTCTCTGTTCGAAACGACAAAAAGAGCGTTTTCCCCGAGCCTGGCCTGGACTAAATCCTTTAATTTCGCCTCGGTCCATAACTCATCCGTGCGTATGCGCTCATGCGCTTCGTCGCTGGCTACCCTGCGCGCCACCCGCAGGCCCAACGCCACCTGCTCGACTTCCCTGACCAGCTTTCCAAATTCTCCTTTTTCCACAAAAGGCCTGAGCTTATCCGTCTCGCCCCTTTGAAAATGCGTGAACCATTGGGTCAGGCGCCTGACCGGGAGCACAAAGATCCGGTGCTGAATGACAACGGCGATGAACGCGATAAGCAGGATCAAAAAGATAAGCGTTGCGCTTATCCGGCGCCAGAGCTCGGTCAAGATGCTGAACATATATGACGTATCGTAGACCACCTCCACCAGCCCCAGGATATTCCCCTCATCGTCCAGGACCGGCATGATATAGCTGTAAAAAGAAGATTCCCGGAAACGCTCCACCGATCCGCGGCTAAGCCTTGAGGCAATGACTCCCGGCAGATAGGGTTTTTCTTTCTTTCCCCAATCGGCGATGCGCGAGGTTACCGCTAAGACCTGCCCCTGGCTGTCATAGATAACGCACCCCTGCATCCGCTCTCTCTGACGGAAACTCTCGACCAGCCGCTGCGCGGACTTTAAATCACCGGCCGCAAGGATATGGCGGGCGTAAAGGTTGACGCTCTCGGCGACGTTGCGCGCGTTGCGGGCCAGGTCATCCATCTGCTTCTCTTCCTCGAAGCGCACCTGCATGATGCCGAAAAGCGTAAAAACGACCGCCACGATAATAAGGATGGGCAGGATCAACAGAAGGACCCGCTTCATGCACCCTCCTTTTCCTGCCGGTAATTTATCGCCCATATTGGGTACGGTATCACAATGCCTTCTTTCGCGTAACGCTCATGCAGCCGTTTGACGAATTCGTGCTTGATCAGGTATTGAGCGACGAATTCTTTTGCCCGCAAAATGACCGTAAACTGGATATTAAAATCCCCGAAGGTATGGTAGCGGATGAACGGTTCGAATTCAGGCACTCCTCCGGCGACTTCTTTCATGACTTCTTGAGCTACCTCGCAGGTGACGCGTTCGACCTTTTTCAAATCGCTGCCATAATGCACTCCCAGGTTGACCAAAACCGCCATCTCAGTATCCGGCAAAGAGTAATTGATCACAATCGATTTGGCGAGCTTCTCATTGGGAACCAGCACCATGTTATTGGGCAGCATGTGCACTTTCGTCATGCGCCAGCCGACGTCGGTCACATACCCTTCTTCTCCAGACTCAAGCCTTACATAATCCCCAACCCTGATCTGCCTGGAGGCGATAACATGGAAACCCGCAAAAAGGTTTGAGAGAGTATCCTGCAACCCCAGGGCTACGGCAAGCCCGCCGACCCCCAACGTAGCCAGAATGGGGGTAATGGAGATCCCCAGGCTGTTCAGTATGACCAGGATACCGACGCAAAAGATTATGATCCGGCTTATGTTCCTGGTAAGGGAGGTGACCGGAAAGGCGGTATCGAATTTACCCGCAAATTGAGCGATAAACTTGCTGCTCATGTTTGCCAGCACGATCGTTACCGAAAGGATACCCAGTATCAACAGGACCCTATCTATGGTCCGCACGAACGCTTCAGGCATAACCGACGACTCAAGCGCAAAATAAAGCCCGAGCATCAGGCACCAGAGGATAAACGGCCCCCTGGTCGCGGCGATGATGACATCGTCTATCTCGGATTTGGTATGCGTTGCCCAGCGCGAAAGCCTAGCGAAGATGACCTTGCGTACGATGAGCCCGGCGATAAATATCACGAGGAAAATCAGCAGGGGTATAGACTGGGCCGACGCCTGCCGCAGGAAATCGGATAAACCCTGATCCATGTTACGCGCTCCTTTCAAAAAATAAAAGACCGCCACCTTTGCGCCCGTAAGGATGACGGCCCGACCATCCTAAAATACCTCCAGAAATAATGCCTCTGGACCCGTATGCATTTAATCCTTTTTTATTATATACCCATTCGCAAAGAAAAACAAGCCCCGGGAGAAATAAAGAAAAACATTTACGGGGCGAGCTTACGGCGGTAAGCCTTTATAAGAGGGACCC
>JAQTNB010000021.1 GCA_028714055.1 Candidatus Omnitrophota bacterium | reverse complement strand
TCATGCGCGGACTGGTGCGCGTATGCAAAGGAGTGTTTGGGAGAAGAAGCGTATAACAGAAGGAAAGGAGCATGATCATGTTTTGTTATCAATGCGAACAGACGGCAGGGGGGAGCGGGTGCACGACGTTCGGTGTTTGCGGGAAAAACGCCGACATACAGAGCCTTCAGGATATCGCGCTTTTCGGCCTCAAAGGCGTTGCGGCGTATGCCTATCATGCCAGGGAACTCGGCGCGCGGGACGAAGAGGTGGATGCGTTCATGGACGAAGCGCTGTTTAAGACCCTGACCAACGTAAGTTTTGACCTGCAGCAGCACATCGACCTTGTCTTGAAGTGCGGCAGGATGAACTTCAGGGCCATGGAACTCCTGGATAAGGTGAATACCGAGCGTTTCGGCAATCCCGTGCCGGTTGCGGTTGAGACCGGCACCCGGAAGGGCCCCGGGATCCTGGTCACCGGCCACGACCTGCTCGATCTCTACGAACTGCTCGTGCAGACCGAAGGTAAAGGCATCAATATCTATACGCACGGAGAAATGCTTCCGGCGCACGCCTACCCGGAGTTGAGGAAATTCAGGCATTTGGCCGGCAATTACGGCGGGGCCTGGCAGGAGCAGAAGAAGGAGTTCAATGCCTTCGGCGGAGCGGTCCTGGTCACGACAAACTGCGTCATCGTGCCGCCTCAAAATACCTACCTGGACAGGCTTTTTACCACCGGCATCGCAGGCGTTCCCGGAGCGACGCACGTCGACAGGAAAGATTTTTCCATGGTCATCGAGAAAGCCCTTTCTCTGCCGGCGCTTTCCGAAACGCCCGGCTCAAAGATCATGACCGGTTTTCACCATACGGCGATACTCGGATTGGCGGACAAGATCATCGCCGCGGTCAAGTCCGGTAAGATCAGGCATTTTTTCCTGGTCGGAGGATGCGACGGTGCGCGCCCCGGGAGGAATTACTACACGGAGTTTGCAGAACGCGTCCCCAAGGACTGTGTGATCCTTACGCTTGCCTGCGGCAAATACCGTTTTAACAAGCTCGATTTCGGCGAGATAGACGGGATACCCCGCCTGATCGACATCGGGCAATGCAACAACGCGTATTCCGCGATACAAATCGCGCTTGCCCTGGCAAAGGCCTTCAATTGCAGCGTCAACGACCTGCCGCTTTCCCTGGTGCTCTCCTGGTTTGAGCAGAAAGCGGTCGCCATATTGCTGACGCTTCTTGCCTTCGGGGTAAAAGGGATCCGTATCGGGCCTACGCCTCCCGCGTTTATCACGCCGGGGGTATTGAAGGTCTTGCAGGATAATTTTGACCTCAAGCTCATAACCACTCCCGAGCGCGACCTGGCGGACATATTAAAAGGAAAATAAACTATTAACCGCCGCAGGCTGTTGGTATATAATAAGCCCGGGGGTAAGACTATGACTGCCTTACAGCCGAAAGTATCCATTATCGGGGCGGGAAATGTCGGGATGCGTTATGCCTATAGCCTGATGATGAGCGGCCTGGCACGTTCCATTGTCGTGGTTGACCGGGACGCCGCCCGCGCCGAAGGCGAGGTGCTTGATCTTGCCAGCGGCATGCCGTTTGTCTCTCCGGTCAAGATCGCGGCAGGCGGGCTTTCCGACATCAAAGGCTCGCAGCTGGTGGTGATCACCGCGGGGAAAAAACAGCTTCCGGGCCAGAGCAGGCTGGATCTGACCAGGGAAAATATCGCGCTGTATAAAGAACTCATCCCCAGCTTAAGCGCCTATGCGCACGATGCGGTGTACCTGGTGGTCACCAACCCCGTTGATGTCATGGCGTATGCGGCTTACCGGATCTCCGGCAAGCCCTGGCAGCAGGTCATCGGTTCGGGAACGGTGCTTGACAGCGCGCGCCTGAGGTTTTTGATATCCGAACACTGCGGGATCGACGCCAGGAACGTCCATGCCTACATCCTGGGCGAGCACGGAGACAGCGAATTTGCCGTCTGGAGCAGGGCGATGTTCGGCGGCACGCTTCTGGAAGATTACTGCTTTGATTGTCATAAGTGCAAAGGCCGGCAGGAGCGGGAACGTATCTTCAAGGATGTCAGGGATTACGCCTATCGTATCATTGAACGCAAGGGGGAGACTTCCTATGGTATCGGCCTTGCCCTGGTGCGCATCAGCGAAGCGATCCTGAAAGACGAGAATGCGGTGCTCTCTGTTTCCTGCCTGGGGCAGGAGTTTTACGGCACACGCGAGCTTTACATGAGCGTGCCGGCGGTTGTAAATAAGAATGGCGTCAGGGAAGTGCTGCGCGTGCAGCTCGATCCCCGGGAGCAGGAGTTGCTGAAAGCGTCGGCAGCGGCCATCCGGGAAATCATTCAAAAACTTACCTTTTAATCCTTCGCAGAAATCCCCGGGCTTGAGCCCGAGGGATGAATGGAATTGTGCATTTTCTGCTCAGGAGGAAGCCCCGGGGGGGGGACTTCACTATGCGGGAAATACGCGTCAAGCTGATCGAACGGATACGCAGGACCCCGAGCATAGAGAGCTTCAGGTTTTCCGCGGAGCAGCGCCTTGATTTTCTCCCCGGTCAGTTCCTGCAATTGCTTCTTGACCCTGCGCGGCCAGAAAACCGCGAGCTCAATAAATACCTTTCGTTTTCCGCTTCTCCCGCGCGCGAATACATCGAGGTTACCAAGCGCATCGGTGATTCCGCTTTTTCCCGGCAGCTTGCCTCCCTGCAGGCCGGGCAGGAAGCCGTCATAAAGGCGCCGATGGGCAGCTGCGTATTCAAGGATGAATACAAAAAGATCGGCTTCCTTATCGGCGGTATCGGGATCACGCCGGTGATCTCCATCATCGGGTATATCATCGATAAGAAACTGGATACCGACGTCGAGCTGTTTTACTCAAACCGCACCGAGGAGGAGATAGCTTTCAAGCAAGAGCTCGATGCCTGGCAGGCGCTCAATAAGAAGATCAGGGTATTTTATACGATCACTGACTGCCGGCCGAAAGACAAAAAATGCTTTTTCGGCGCAATCGGCAAAGAACTGCTGGAGCAGAAGGCCTGTAATGTCGGAGAGCGCACTATTTTCATTTTTGGCCCTCCGCGGATGGTCGAGGCAATGAAGGCCATATCCCTGGAGATAGGCTGCCCGGAACAGAATGTGTTGACCGAGAACTTTATCGGCTATTGACCGGCACAAAAGAGGAGAAGACCGCATGGCAAATATCAAAGAGGTCATACAAAGCGCCGACTGGAAGAGCGAAAAACACGTCCCCGTGATAGAGGCGCCGCAGAAAGCGGGGAAGGGCGAGCTGGTGAGCGTTACGGTGGCGGTAGGCAAGGAGATCCCGCACCCCAATACGACCGAACACCATATCTGCTGGATCGCGGTATACTTTCTTCCCCAGGCAGAAAAGTTCCCGTATCAGATAGGGAATTTTGAATTCAGCAGCCACGGCGCTTCGGCGCAAGGGGTGAATACGAGCACCGTGTATACCCATCCGGCTGTCACCTGCGCGTTCAAAACGGACAAGCCCGGGACGATCATGGCGGTTTCTTACTGTAATATCCACGGGCTCTGGGAGAGTTCAAGAGAGATTACCGCTGCATAAGGGAGGGTAGCATGGCGCGTAAAATTACATTCAAGGGAAACCCTCTGACCCTGGCAGGCAGGCTGTTGAAGACCGGGGATACGGCGCCTGATTTCAAGGTCATATCTCCGGCGCTGGAAGAGGTGAGCCTGGCGGGTTTCGGCGAAAAAGTCAAGGTGATCACCAGTTTTCCCTCGCTGGATACGCCTGTGTGCGATTTGCAGGTCAAAGAGTTCAATAAGCGGGCCGCCGGCCTGGGGAAAGAAACGTGCGTCATCGCGATCAGCAAAGACCTGCCGTTTGCCCAGAAGCGTTTCTGCGATTCTTTCGGCATCGCCGACGTCACCCTGGCCTCGGACTATAAGACCGGGTCATTCGGCATCAATTACGGCCTGCTGATAAAAGAACTCAACCTCCTGGCGCGCGCCGTTCTGATCGCGGATAAGAAGAATACGCTGCGTTATATTCAGATAGTCGAGGAATTGACTACGCCTCCGGACTACAAAACCGCAATGGAAAAGCTGCAGGAAGTACTCAAAGACCCGGCCCGCGTCCCTTCGGATGCCCCCGCGCGCTGCAAACCCTGCGAGGGAGGAGTGGCGGCGCTGCCTCAGCAGAAGGTCCAAGAGCTTCTCGCCAGGCACCGCGGCTGGGAGCTTATCGACGGAAAAAAGTTGACGAAGGAATTTCCATTCTCTAATTTTATGGAATCGAAATATTTCTTTGATCAGGTTGCGCTTTTGGCCGAGGAACAGGGCCATCATCCGTCGGTCACGGTCTCCTATCAAAAGGTCAAGGTTTCGCTTACCACCCATGCTGCCGCAGGATTGACCGATAATGATTTCATCATGGCCGGCATTATCGATCAGCTCTCGATACCGTGAAACAGGATCCCCGGGTTTCCGTCAAAGACATATTCGAGCAATACCACCGCAAGGTCTATTATCTTGCCTTGAGCATCGTGCGTAACGATACGGACGCGCAGGATGT
Organism: Candidatus Omnitrophota bacterium; assembly: GCA_028714055.1. Lineage (GTDB taxonomy): Bacteria > Omnitrophota > Gorgyraeia > Gygaellales > Profunditerraquicolaceae > JAQTNB01. The sequence goes on along the minus strand of JAQTNB010000021.1, from coordinate 6,326 downwards.
TACGCAGAATGCCTTTATCAAGATCATCAAGAACCTAAAGACTTTTAGGGGGGATTCGCGCCTTTCAACCTGGGTCTACCGGATCGCCTATAATGAATCCCTGATGTACCTGCGGAAGAAATCGCGGCAGGCAAGGGCCTATGCGGCAGACGAGAAGCTGCGTACGCGAAGCGGGGCGGCATTCGTGAACTGGTCAAGGCTCCCTGATAAGGCGCTGCTTGACCGGGAATTGCGCCAGAAGATCCAGACGGCATTGAGCCGTATACCGATACAATACCGCATCCCGCTTGAACTGCACCACGCCCATGAGATGCCCCTTAAAGAGATTTCCGGGATACTGAATATCGGGATCGGGTCTTTGAAGAGCCGGCTGCACAGGTCCTACCTGATGGTTGCTTCGGAGATCGGGCGTTACTTCCAGGATATGCAGGAATTCCCGAAGGCGCAAGAGCACCGCTGCGGGCTTTTGACCGATTTTGTCTATGCATACGCGCGCGGCACCCTACAGAAAGGCAAGCGCAAAGGTTTTGACAGGCACATTTCCGATTGCCCCGAATGCAGGCTTTTCCTTGACCGCTATGCCCAGGCCCTGCGGGTGAGCGGCTCGCTTGAATGCCGGGACCTGCCGGCAGGGCTTAAAGAGAAGATCAGCAGGTTTGTCTTGGGCAGAAAAAAATGAAACCTCTTCGCCTCTTTGTCATCAAAATTAAGAAACGAAGAGGGGGGTGATTCTGATGAAGAAGAAAATGGAATGCAGGGTCTGCGGTGCGCAGTCGTTCTATACGGGAAGCTGCTTTGGTTTTATGCCGGTAGCTTGCTGCGAAGAGACCGTTGAAAGGACGCCCCCGCGGGAAAAAAAGAGGGTCCATCAGGCGAAAAAGTAAAAGGAGGGGTGTATGGGAAAACTGAAAAAAGGGCAGAAGCTGGCGTGTGTCCCCTGCGGCAGGGAAGTGGTGGTCAGCAGCTGCGGTATTGCGCGCACCACGGTATGGTGCTGCGGCAGGCCGATGACCGCGCAAGCCAAACGCGCAGTAAAAAAGAAGAAATAATCGGCGGTTAATGCTACAATAAAGGGCGCAAGGCACAAGGGCCGTGCCGTGCGCCCGGCTTTATCATAAAGAGGGGTGATAAAAAGTGGAGATAAGAAAAAATATATTCTGGGTGGGCGCGGTAGACTGGAACGTGCGTAATTTTCACGGGCACACCTATACGACAAAGCGCGGCACGACTTATAACGCGTATTTGGTGGTCGATGAAAAGGTCGCGTTGATTGACACCGTCTATGCGCCTTTTGCGGACGAGATGATCGAAAAGATATCGGAAATAATACCTCCGGAAAAGATCGATTATATCATTGCCAATCACGTGGAGACGGACCATTCCGGGGCGTTGCCGAGGCTTCTTGAGCGCTGCCCCCGCGCGAAGGTCGTGGGGACGCAAAAATGCAAAGAGGGCTTGTACAAGAATTATTACGGGAACTGGGATTTTCAGGTGGTAAAAAGCGGCGATTCCATCGATCTTGGCAGGCGCAGCCTGACCTTCCTGGAAGCGCCGATGATCCACTGGCCGGACAGCATGTTTACCTATTGCCCGCAAGAGCAATTACTGATGCCCAACGACGCCTTTGGGCAGCATTACGCGACCAGCGAACGTTTTGACGATGAGACCGACCAGTGCGCGCTGATGGAGGAAGCAAAATCGTATTATGCCAATATCCTCTGGCCTCTGGGCAGCGTGATCCTTAAAAAGATCGAAGAAGTCAAAAAGATGAATATCCCCATTACGATGATCGCCCCCAGCCACGGGATCATCTGGCGCAAGGACCCGGCCCGGATCGTAAACGCTTATGCCTCCTGGGCCGCCAATAAGACGGAGGCAAGCGCCGTCGTGGTGTATGAGACGATGTGGAAGGCGACGGAAAAGATGGCGCGCGCAATCACGCAGGGGCTCACGGATTCGGGAGTCCGGGTGAAGCTTTACGATATCGCCGAGTCCGACCGCACAGATGTGATCACGCAGATGCTGGAGGCAAAAGGGTTTGTGTTCGGGTCTTCCACCCACGATAACGATATGCTCCCCGCCCTGGGGGGATTCCTGGAATTATTCAAAGGCCTGCGTCCGAAAGGCCGCGTCGCCTTTGCCTTCGGGTCATACGGGTGGGCAGGAGGGGCGGTAAAAGAGATCGAGGGAGTGTTGCAGGAGGCGGGGGTTGAAACGGCGATGCCGGGTATCGGCATTCAATATGCGCCCACCGCGGAAGACCTGAAACGCTGCTATGAGCAGGGAAAGGCATTTGCCGAAGAGATAAAAAGGAGGTAGCTATGGGGCCGGTTGAAGCGCTGAAAGTGGCGTTAGGCAAGGAAGAGGAGGCCGCCGCGATTTACAAGAAGTTTGCCAACGAATATCCTGCCGCTAAGGAGATCTTTCTTTTTCTCGCCAATGAGGAACAAAAACACAAGAAGCTCATAGAAAACAAGATAATCGAATTCACCAAAATCTAAAAGAGGGGTGTTGACATGGCAAAATATCGCTGCACGGTTTGCGGTTACATCTATGATCCTCAAAAGGGCGATCCTGACAACGGCGTAAAGCCGGGGACCGTCTTTGAAGACCTTCCTGCGGGCTGGGTCTGTCCGGAATGCGGGGTAGGCAAAGATATGTTTGAAAAGGTCTAAAGGGCGTTTACATGGAAAAACTTTCCGGAGACATCCTGCATTTCCTGAAAAATCAGAGCTTCATGATCGTCTCCACGGTGGATAAAAACGGCACTCCCCATAGTGCCTGCAAAGGCATCGTGGATGTGGAACCAGACGGTAAGATTTACCTGTTGGACCTGTATATGGGGGGGACCTTCGAGAACCTCAAAGGCAACGACCATATCAGCATTACCGCGGTGGACGAGCATAAATTCAAAGGTTACTGCCTGAAGGGGAAAGCCAGGATCATCCGCACCGAAGACGTCAGGCCTCAGGTCATCAAGGCATGGGAAGAAAAGGTCACCACGCGGATCACCCAAAGGGTGATCAGGAACATGCGGGAAGAAAAGGGCCATCCCCGCCATCCCGAGGCGCTTTTACCCAAACCCGCGTATATGATCCTCATGGAGACGCATGAAGTGGTGGACCTCACTCCCCATCACATCAGGAAGATGTAGCCTGCCTGTTTTGGGCGGGCGAAACAAGGAGAGACGAGATGGAGAAAAAGGTCCGTATTTACAGCACCCCCACCTGCCCTTACTGTATCAGGGCCAAACAGTTCTTAAAAGACAATAACGTCGTGTTCGAAGATGTCGACGTTTCCTCGGATGATCAGGCTGCCGAAGAGATGATCGCAAAATCCGGGCAGATGGGTGTCCCGGTCATCGCCGTAGACGATGAGATCATCGTCGGATTCGACAAAGAACGCATCGTCAGGGCCCTGGGGATATAAACGCCATGCTTGAACTGATCATTGTCGGAGCCGGCCCCGCCGGCATTACCGCCGGCGTCTATGCCGCACGCAAGCGCATGGATTTTCTGGTCATCAGCGGCGATATCGGGGGCCAGACAGCCTGGAGCGGGGATGTCGAGAATTATACCGGGTATCAATTCGTAACCGGCCCCGAGCTTGCCGCCAAGTTCGAAGAGCACATGCGCCGTTACCGCATCGATGTGCGGGAAGGGGAGCTGGTCAGGGAGCTTTCACGTTCTCAAGACGCGGTGACGCTCACGACCGATAAGGCGCGATACGAAGCCCGCACGGCCATTATCGCTTCGGGAAAGCGTTCGCGCGAATTGGGGGTCCCGGGAGAAAAAGAATTCAAGAACAAAGGCCTGACGTATTGCGCCACCTGCGACGGCCCGCTTTTCTCCGGCAAGGACGTCGCCGTTATCGGAGGAGGGAACTCAGCGCTGGATGCGACGCTGCAGCTGATGAACATCGCCCGCCGGGTGCACGTCATTAACGCGGCTTCCGCGCTCACCGGGGATGCGGTGATGCGGGAAAAAGCCGAGGCGGCCGGGAATGTCGCTATCCTGAACGGCTCTTCCGTCACGCAGGTTTACGGAGAAAAGATGGTGCAGGGCCTGGAGATATCCCGCGGCGGTAAAAAAGAGCGCCTGGCGGTCCAGGGCATATTCGTGGAGATCGGCCTTATCCCGAATTCGGAATTCGCGCAGGGCGTCGCGCGCAACGAATACGGCGAGATAAAAGTGAACAGCCGCAACGAGACCAGCATGGAAGGGGTTTTTGCCGCGGGGGACGTTACCGACGTGCCGGAAAAGCAGATTATCATCGCTGCCGGCGAAGGCTCGAAAGCGGCGCTCAGCGCTTTCAGGTACCTGGCTCAGCATAAATTTTAAGATGCAAACCTTTCAGGCGCTTAGGCGCACAAGACGCATAAAGCAATCGCTGATGTCGGCGCTCTTTATCGCGGTCCTCGCCTTTGCCTGGAAATTTCCGCTCCTGGGTTATTCCATCCTGCTTTGCATGCTCCTGGGGATCGCCATCGGCATAACGCAGGGCCGGCGCTGGTGCGACTGGTATTGCCCGCGCGGGAGCTTTTACGATGCGTATGCCGGGATGCTCAGCCCTCATCGCCGGATACCTGATCTTCTGCGCGGCTACCCGGTGAGGCTCGGGGTCCTGGGGCTGCTTATGGCGGTCGTGGCCTATTCCTTCCTTCGTTATTGGCCTGATTTCACCCGTATAGGCCTGGCCCTGGTGATCATGGTTTCCTCTACCACCATCGCGGGGCTTTTTTTGGCGTTTTTCCTGCATGAGCGCGCCTGGTGCACGGTCTGCCCGGTAGGCACCATGATCAAGCTGGTTTCCCGCAGGAAAGAGGGGCTTTTTATCAGGTCAAACGCCTGCGTCGAATGCAAGATGTGCGCCAAGGTATGCCCCCTGCAGATCAAGGCGTATGCCTTTAAGAAAGAAGGCGATCTGCCGGTTACCGATAAGGACTGTCTGGGTTGCGGCTTGTGCGTTTCCGCCTGCCCTGCGAAGGCGTTGTATTTTGCAGGCCGCCGGAAGCACGAAGCGTAAAAACCTTCAAGGAGGATGATGATGGCGAAAGTCGTTGCGTTTTCTTTGGCTCTATCCGTTGCCTTAGCGGTCTTCATAACCCCGTGCTCTGCCTTTACCTTCCTGGATTCCGAAGCCATACTTCTTACGTTGGACGCCTATCTGCGCAATGACCTGGTCATATTCAGGAACATCGTTGACCTGGATAACGCCATAAGCGACGACTCGACCGTCTATGCCGGCATAGACTATAACCTTGCGCTTACGCTGCATGCCAAAGAAAGCGACGCGATTTTTTACGTTAAAGCGGAGCGCAACGGCCCCTATGATTATGACGCGCCCCTGTTTGTGCATAATACGTTGATGACTTCGGGAGGCGTGATCGAACACTATCGCGGGGATGCGCTTTTGCCCGAGTTGGAAGAATTCTGGTTTGACCTGCCCGTGGGAAACGCCTCCCGGGTCAAGGCAGGGCTTTATCTGTATGAAGTAGGGAACGGTTTTGCCCTCAACGGCAGCTATGAGAATTACGGCTTAAGCTATACGCTTCAATCCGGCGCCTTTGCCTGGAGGCTCTATTACTGCCGCCCGGATGTAAACCGTAAGAACCACCTTGGGCCGCGCGTACGCCAGGATGAGGAGCAGGGCATCGATTATAACCATGGAGCCGCGAACTTTTTTGCCGCGGACCTCAAGTATGATACGGGGTCAGGCTACCTTTGGCCCTACGTCGGCGTCCTGGCCGACTATACCTCGGCAGATAAGCGCGATAACACCTTTATCACCCCGGTAAACCGGGATATCCTGGGAACGATCGGAGCCGCATTCAGGAAAGAGAATGAAAAAGGGGCTTTTTCCCTCGAGTACGCGCGCAACTTCGGAAGGGCCGAGTCCATCGACCCTGTCTACGGAGATATCGAGCATTCCGGGTACCTTGCCTATGTGGGGGGCGAATGTTACGTGGGTAAATTCACCCCTTCCCTGCAATTCCTGGCGGCATCGGGGAATAAGGCGACGCCTGAGATGGCGCTTGCCGGGGATGCCAATCTTTTGACCTCCAAGAACAGGGGATTCAATTATTATTCTCCGATGAACCTCAACCTGGGCGACGCCATCAGCTCAAGCAACGTCGATATGCTGCCCATCGTTGCCATGGGAGGAGGATACGGGCTTAACTATGGAGTTCCCAGGCCCGGGACTTTTTCTCCCGGCGATTTTGAAAATCTTCTGATGCCGTGCCTCGGTGCCGGATACAAACCGAGCGATCGGCTGGATATCTCGGTATTCTTTTATTACCTGAACACCTTTGAAAGGCCCGTAGG
>JAQTNB010000020.1 GCA_028714055.1 Candidatus Omnitrophota bacterium | reverse complement strand
CAACCCCAGCCTTAATTACGGAGCGATACTTCCTCCCAAAGGTTCGGATAAATACCCGATGGCGATCTGGGGAGGGGCGGGCTCTTCGTTTATGGTGAACGGCCGCTCCGCCAAAAAAGAGGAAGCGATAAAATTCCTGAAATGGCTTACCAGCGGCGACCAGCAGGCGTTCCTGGCGGACGCGACGAAGAATCTGCCGGCCAACAAAGACAGTCTCGGCAAGATAACCCCGCTTCTGGCGCAGTTTGCCCGGAACATGGAAGCGACAACCCACCCCAATGTGTGGGGTATATCGGAATTTTCGCAGGTCATCGAAGCCTTTGACAAGGGGATACAATCGATCATTATCGGCGAGAAGACTCCTGAGCAGGTCGCGCAGGAAGTGCAAAAAGTCAAGGAACGCGAATTATCCAGGGCACGGCAGTGATACTGCTTGTGAAACGTCCGGCATGAGATTAAGGAACACGTTAGAAAATTACGTTTTTGTCCTGCCCGCGGTAGCGATATTCGCTGTTTTTTATATCATCCCTTTTATCTGGGTCGTGCAGCTGGGGCTCTATGAATGGGACGGGATATTGCCGACCAAGGTGTTCGTGGGGTTGCGCAATTTCCAGGAGATACTTTTCGAAGACAGGATCTGGTGGCAGTCCATGTGGCAGGCGGGGTATATCACGGTCTTTGCCCTGACCTTCCAGAACATCCTGGCGTTCCTGCTGGCCTGGGCATGCGACCGCGAGATCCGCCTGAAGAACTTCTACCGCTTGATCTTTTTTATACCTCCCGTGCTTTCCGAAGTCGTGGTAGGGCTGGTCTGGCAGTGGATCCTCGACGGGCATTACGGGCTTTTAAACCACGGCCTGGCAAAGATCGGGCTTTCTGCTTTCGCGCGGAACTGGCTGGCGGACCCTGTGACCGCCCTGACGACGGTAGCGGTCGTGCATTCCTGGAAAGGGTTTGGCTGGGGTTTTTTGATCTTCCTGGCGGGCTTGCAGACTATCCCGCGGGAACTCTATGAGGCTGCGCGCGTAGACGGGGCAAATGCCTGGTCTTCGTTTACCAAGGTCACTATTCCGCTTATGATACCGGTCGCGATGCTGGTGGGGATCCTGACGGTCCTGGGCACCATGCAGGCGTTCGTGCTGATCATCGCCATGACCGGAGGAGGCCCGGCATACCACACCCAGGTGCCGGTATTAAGGATCCTGGCGGCAATGCGCGGCTCATCCAGGTTTGGCTATGCCTGCGCGCAAGGGATCATGTTCGGCGTTATCCTGATGGCGATATCATTCATCCAATACCGTTTCTCCCGCAAGGCAAGGCAGGTGTGATCATATGAAGACAGCTGTTTATTACCGTACCAAACGGATCGCGATCAACGTCCTGATCCACGTCTTTCTCGTTATCGTGGCGATCACCTGTATTTTTCCGCTGGTCTGGATGGTTTCCTCGAGCCTCAAGACCCAGGAGACGATCTTCAGGGACCCCTCGCTTATCCCGACGGAGTTCCACTTTGAAAACTATTACCTGGCCTGGAAAGAGGGGGGTTTTGGCAGGTACTTCCTGAACAGCCTTTTGTATACGGTCTCGGTAGTATGCGGTATCGTGGTCATCTCTTCGCTGGCCGCGTATGCGTTTTCGCGTTTCCGTTTCCCCGGGAAAGGCATCCTCTTTGCCATGTTCATGGCGGCGATGATGATACCCATACCCGGAAGCTTTGTCCCGCTCTATGTACTGCTCAATAAGCTTCACCTGCGCAATACCTCGATCGGCTATATCCTGTGTATGATCAACGTCGGGCTTTCAACCAGTATTTTTCTTCTGAAGACCTTCTTTGACAAGATGCCCAAAGAACTGGAGGATGCCGCCAGGATAGACGGATGTTCAAAGCTCGGTATCTGGTGGCACGTAGCGCTCCCCCTGGCAAAGCCGGTGCTGGCAGTGGTCATTGTCTTTAACGCCCTCAATGTCTGGAACGAATACGTGCTGGCACTGATCATTTTTGACAGTAAGCCCCTGATGCCTTTGCAGGTGGCGCTGATGACCTTCCAGGGTGAGTTTATCACGCGCTATCCGCTTCTCATGGCCGGCCTTACCATTACCGCCTTACCTATAATTATCGTATATATCCTTATGCAGAAATATATCGTCAAAGGAGTCACAGCCGGAGCCTTGGTAGGATGATGTTGACCAAACCTATATTTCGGTCATTGATTTTTATTTGGTGCTTGGCTTGCCCGCTTGTAGCGGGCAGTGGTGCTTGGAGTTTCTCCGCATTCGCACAGGAAAAGCCCTCTTCGCAGGAGCTGATCAATAAGGCCTGGGAGGCGCACGGAAAAAGAGACCTTGAGCAGACGCTGAAGATCACCCAGGAATGCATCGACCTGTATAAAGCGGACGCGGATAAGCAGCAGGCCTCTCTGAAAGAGATGCCTAAAAATAAGGATGAGATCGAAGCGGTGCAGGCATTGAACGATGTCGCGACCGCTTATTTTATCGAGGCGGAAGCCCTGATGCGCCAGGAGAAGGTCGATGAGGCAAAGAAAGTCTTCCAGCTCATTATCGACAAATATCCGTTTGCCCAGGGGTGGGATATGCGCGGCTGGTACTGGTCGCTGAAGCTTGCGGCCGAGCAGAGCATCAAGAAGATCGAGACCGGGAATATCGAGATCGAAGCCCAGCGCAAGGTAAGCCAGCTGGTAACCAGGATCGCCCTCAACGACCCGGGGAGCGAAACCTTCGTCGATTACGCAAAATACGGGGAGTTCAAGGACCCCGGGACCAAAGACTATAAGTATGTGATAACCGACCAGGCAGGTCTTTCTGCCGCCGTGGGCGAGGGGATATACCCCAACACGCTCGGCGTCAGGAAAGACCCGGCGTTTAAAAAGGCATTGGAAGAAAAGCGCCTGGAAGGGGATATCTGGGATTTTGTGCATTCCCCTGACCTTGAGGCGGCGTTCTTCAAATGGGCGACTTCTTCCGAGCCGGCTGGGGTAAAATTGTTCTATACCGCGCTTCTGCTTGAAAAATCAGGCCTTACCGCGCAGGCGATCAAGTGTTATTACGCGGTTCTCGTGCATTTCCCGGGCAGCTACGGCTGGACGTATTTTAAGACCCCCTGGTATATCGGGATGGCCGCGGTTTCCAAGATAGAATTCCTGCTGCGCAGGAATCCGTCGCTGGGATATAAGCTGGTGGGCGCCGACATCCGCATCATCAACGGTTTTGATAACGATGTATCCAATGACGTCGTCATTGCTTCTCCGGGAAAGCTGGTAAAGGCCGGCTCACCGGAAGGCGTCGGCGCATCCGCGCCTGCCGGGGACAAGAAGATCAAGCTTAAGCGCGGGGACGGTGCCGTGCACCTCATCCAGTATGAAAACGACGGGTGGCAGCTTTTCGTCAACGGCAGGCCGTATGAGATCCGCGGGATAACCTATACCCCTACCAAGGTCGGGCAATCTCCCGACGAGGGGACGATGGGCAACTGGATGGAGGAAGACTTCAATGCCAACGGCCGCATCGACGGCCCGCTTGATTCCTTCGTCGATAAGAATCAGAACAATATGCAGGATGCCGATGAGGCAACGGTCGGGGATTTTAAGCTGATGCAGGAGATGGGGGTCAATACCATCCGGCTTTACCATCATCCGCACAAGGTCAACAAGGACCTTTTGCGCCAGATGTATAAGGACCATGGGATCAGGGTGATCATGGGCGATTTCCTGGGAAAGTATGCCCTCGGTTCGGGGGCGCCCTGGAACCCGGGGACGGATTACAATAACCCCGAGCATAGAAAGAACATGATCGATTCCGTGACCAAGATGGTCACCGAGCATAAAGATGAGCCGTATCTCCTTTTCTGGCTCCTGGGCAACGAAAACGTCTATGGCTACGCCTGCAACGCCGACAAAGACCCGGTTGCGTTTTTTAAGTTTGCCAACGAAGTGGCCCTGCACATAAAATCCCTTGACCCGGAGCATCCGGTCGGCATATGCAGCGGCGACATACTCTTTTTGGACAAGTTCGGGAAGAACGCCCCGGATATAGATATCTTCGGCACCAATGCCTACCGGGGGGATTACGGGTTCGGATTTTTGTGGCGGCAGGTCAAGTTTGAGGCAGACAGGCCGGTGTTCATAACCGAATTCGGCTGCCCCGCGTATGCCCGGGGGAAATCCCAGGAAGACTCCGAGGCCCTGCAGGCAGAATACCACCGGGGCGCATGGGAAGACATCGAGAACAATATGGCCTTCGGCAACGGCTCCGGCAACGCCCTCGGCGGGATAATCTTTGAATGGCTGGATGAATGGTGGAAGGGGTATGAGCCTGCCATCCATGATAAGAAAGGCCTCTGGGTAGGCCCGTTTCCCGACGGGACTATGTATGAGGAATGGCTCGGGCTCTGCGGCCAGGGGGACGGGAAATCAAGCCCCCTCCTGAGGCATATCCGCAAGGCATATTACATGTATCAAGAAAAGTGGAGAGACTAATAATCGCCAGGCTTTAAAAGTACGGACGCGTGCAGAAAGGAGGAGGTTAACAGAGTCATAAAAATCACATTTTGTCCGCGTTAGCATGGATTGGGATAGACATTACGTAAAAGGAGGTATGAAGAAATGAAAAGGAATTTAGCGTTGTTTGTAATCGGGTTGCTGGTGCTTATGCCTGTGTGCGCGTATGCCCAGGCCGCAGCCACCACAACCGCAGCTGCACCGGCGGCCACGACGCCCGAAGGCAAGATTTTCGGCGTTTATGCCGACAAACGTTCTCCGGATAACCACTATATACCTTCCGGATGGATGGGCGACTATGGCGATATCAAAATGAACGACCAGGCCATGGAAAAACCCCATTCAGGGACGACCTGCATTGAATTCACCTATACGGCAAAAAAATCGCAGAACCAGGGTTGGGCCGGCGTTTACTGGCAGAATCCGGCAAATAACTGGGGGACCAAAAAGGGAGGTTTCGACCTCACCGGTATGACCAAGATCACCTTCTGGGCGCGCGGCGCCAAAGGGGGAGAGATCATCCAGAAGTTTACCGTCGGCGGCATCAAGGGGACGTATCCCGATACCGCGGTGGTTGAGTTCGGGCCGGTCGAGCTGACCGATACCTGGAAAGAATACACCATCAACCTTGCCGGCAAAGACCTTTCCTATATCAGCGGCGGTTTTGGATGGGTGACGACAGCCGACCTTAACTCGCAGGGCGCGACTTTTTACCTGGATGACATCAAGTTTGAGGCCGATTCAAAGATGAAGCCCGAAGTAAAGCAGCCTCAGGCAATGCCTTTTTATGTGTTTTCGGACAAGAGCTCGATCAAGAACCATTTTATCCCTTCCGGGTGGATGGGGGATTACGGCGACATCAAATATGACGGCGGCTCGACCGAAGACCCGTACCTGGGAGACACCTGTGTCAAGATCACCTATTCCGCCAAGGGGGCGCAGGGTGCCCGCTGGGCAGGTATCTTCTGGCAGCACCCGGCAAACAACTGGGGCGCGGTCGACGCGGGTTTTGACCTTTCCAAAGCGGCCAAGGTCACCTTCTGGGCGCGCGGCGAAAAGGGCGGAGAACGCATCGAAGAGTTCAAGATCGGCGGCATCATGGGAGAAAATTCCGATTCGGACACCGCAGGCGTCGGCCCGGTCATCCTGAACAAGGAATGGACCCAATATACGATCGATCTTAAAGGAAAAGACCTTTCCTACATCATCGGCGGTTTTTGCTGGGCAACCAATGCCGACGTAAACCCCGAGGGAGCCACGTTCTACCTCGATGAGATCAAATACGAATAACCGTTACAGCGATAACGGCTCCGAGACTCAAAAGGGCACCCGCCGGATCTTTCGGCGGGTGCTCTTTTTCAGCGCTGTCTTAGGGGCGGCCTTCCTGCTTTGTGTCCCTGCCGCGCATGCGGCAGGGAAAAAAGCAAAGCCGGGGAAGGTCTACGTGCAGACCTTAAAGAACGGCCATTACCGGCTGATGGTCCAGCGCCGCCCCTATGTGATCAAGGGGGTCTGCTATAACCCTATCGCCATCGGTAAAAACCACGAATATGACTGGTGGTCCGACCCTTCAGAGCCCTGGATGGCCGACGGCGAGCTTATGCAGAAGATGGGGATCAACACGATCAGGATCTATCAGCCCCATGAGAATGCCGAGGCGGTCAAGCGCGTGATCCACGGCCTTTATGAGCGCTACGGTATACGCACGATCCTCGGCCACTGGCTCGGCTTCTGGGAATACCCCTGTCCTTTTTACGGCGATGCCAAATTCCAGGAGCGGATCGCCGCGGAAGTGCTGCAGATGGTCGAGCTTTATAAAGACGAGCCGGGCCTGCTCCTCTGGGTATTGGGAAACGAGAACAATTATTCCTGCCTCGGCTATGTCAACCTCTGGTCGACCGAGGAGATCGCTAAAGAACCTGACCCGGCAAAACAAAAAGCGATGCGTGCACGGATTTATTATACCTTTGTTAATGATATCGCGCGCCGGATCCACGCGGCCGACCCCGACCATCCCGTCGCCCTCGGCAACGGCGAGCTCGTCGGGCTGGACACGGCCGCCCAGGTATGCAGTGATGTGGACTTGGTCGCCTGCATCATTTACCGCGGCAAGACGTTCGGCAACCTCTTTAATTCGCTCAAGGCCACGTTCAACAAGCCCCTCTACATCAGCGAATTCGGCGCGGACGCCTATGACGCGTACCTGAACAAGGAAGACCAGAATATGCAGGCATTTTTCCTGGAGTCCCAGTGGCGGCAGATCTATCAGAACCTCGCGGGAAACAAGGACGGGGCAGGCAACTGTATCGGCGGCACGATGTTCGAATGGTCCGACGAATGGTGGAAGTATAACGAGTCTGACCCGGCGGGATGGGGCGTGCATAACACCGAATCCAACTGGTCCAACGGCAGCTACTATTTCGATATCCAGGCGAAAGACAACAAGAACATGAACGAGGAATGGTTCGGGATCGTGGCGCTCCTGCCGGAAACCGATTCGCTCGGGCTGAATAAGCGCCAGCCGCGCAAGGCCTATTACCTCATCCGTGAATTCTGGAAAAATCCCCAGATCAAGAAAAGGAAAGCAAAATGAAGAGCATGATCCTCTCCGGCCTTATCTTTTGTAACCTGTTAGCCCTGCCGCTTGCAGGCGCCGCGCTTTTTGCCGCGGAGCCGGATACCGCGGCTTTGACCAAACAGCTCTCCGACGCCAAAGACGATACGGCCGCGCGGGCGCTGCTTGCGGAGCTTGCCGCCGCCTATGCCGGGACGCATCAATACGGGGAATTCGCGGAATCGCTGCAGCTGCTGCGCGGAAAGAAGAAATCCCTTGAGCCGCTGCTATCATATTATACGGCGGAGGCCCGGTACCGGCAGCTTAAATACCTGGAAGAAACGCAGAACTGGGACGAATATTTCAGCATGGGCAACGCCTACCGCGCGGATGTCGAAAAAGGCCTGGAGGCGGCCCTGAAGGGCCTGGCCGCAACGGAGCCTTTGCGTGTCCGGGCGCGTATCCTGGCGTTCCGTTTACATAAGGACCAGGAGGATGCCTTTGCCGAGCAGTCTCTGGCTGACCTCATGAGCGAGGCGGACCTTTATGCCCGCAGCGCAAACGACCCCGCGCCGATAAAAGAGGCGGCAGACACTCTTGCCTCTTACGGTGAAAAAGGAAAATCCCGCGAGCTATACAAGTCCTATTTCTCCAAACTGACCTCTGCCGCCGATATCTCCCCGGAACAGCTTAAGGCCGAGGCGGATAATTTTTACGCCGCGGGCAACGCAGAGATGGCCGAGTTTGCCTACGAGACTTTTATTGAGAAGGCGGTCCCGGGCCTTGCAAAGGACGAGGCAATAAAGGCGTTGATCGGTATCGCGCGCCTTTTTTGCGCCCGGCAGGAGAATACCGCAGGCGCGTATTTCGCGGAACAGGTGTTCCGGAAAGCCGAGGCCCTGGGGGGAGAAGATATTTTTGACGAGGAACTGATGTACTTACGCGCCATCAACTTAGAGAAAGTAAAGGAGTACCAAAGCTGCAAGGACCTTTACGATAAAATGCTCCTGCGTTTCCCTGCGGGCGCGCATACTTTTGAAGCAACTTTCAAAAACGGGATCATCGCCGCATACGTCTTTGCTGATTTGCAGGGAGCCAGGGTTTTCTTTGAAAAGCTCGCCCAGCTTCGCCCCGCCGGAGTCCATGCCGTATCAAGTATGTACCAATTAGGGCTCTTAAGCCAGTGGGAAGGAGATACCCGGAATGCCCGCGCGTTTTACGCGGGTATCCTTGAGCTCGCCGCGGACGGTGATTTCAGCGACACCTCTGTCCTGGCCGCGCAGAGGATCAAGGAAATAGACACAGGCGAGCCCCTTGAACACAATCTCCAGATGTTCCTCGACGCCTCCCTTAAAACTCCCCGCACAACGTTTAACGCCTCCGCAATGGAACTCTCGGCTGTCCCGTATTCCCTTAAAGGCGGCGGAGAAACCCGCATCGCGACTGCCGCTCCTTCCATGGAAACCGGCTGTATGCAGGTTGAGATGCAGTACCTCTGGTCCGGCCACCTGGGGGATGCCCCTGCCGGCACCGAACAGGCAGCCTTCAGCACCAGCTACAAAACAAAAGGCACCAAAGAAATCAACCTGGTGGTTGTCTCTCCTTCAGGAGTGGTAGACCGAAGCCTGTATATGGTGGACGTCTATTAACAGGCTTTTTTAAACTTTTTTAAAAAGCTCCCTTTTCAAATCTTATTAAAAACACTTGACTTAAGTACCCTTTAGTAGTATAAATAAAACAAAGTAATTTTTATTCGCGCCATAAATCGATCCAAAACCCGCATTTTATGCGCCAAGGCGACTTCTACAAAGAGAAATACAGCGAGAAGGAAAAACGCAGCATTGAGATACTGGAAATTTTACGCAGGCGCGGCCCCATCAGCAGGCCTGAAATCTCCAAAGAGATGGGGATCAATGTCGTTACCATCTCCAACTACATCGACGATTTCCTCCACCATAAACTGGTAAGCGAAAAAGAGCTGGATGTCTCTGAAGGGGGCAGAAGGCCGACACTGCTTGACCTGAACCCGCAGGGGGGCTATGTGATCGGCGTGGGCCTGAACCTCATGAACATGGTCGGGCTGCTGGTGGACCTTAAGGGGAACATCATCACCAAGGCCCAGATCGCGCGGCCCAAGGCTTCGGTAAGCGAGATCGCCGAGTGCATGCTCGAGATCATCAGGGAGATCCTCAGGCGCTCCAAGGATTACGCGCTTTCCATCAAAGGGGTCGGGATAGGTATCGCGGGCCTGATCAACAAAAAGAACTGGTCGGTGCGCTGGCCCCAGAAACTGGAAGATTATTATACCTATGCCTCGGTTGACCTGCCGATGGGGGAACTGATCGAGAAGGAATTCAACCTCCCCGCCCTCATCGAGAACGATGCCACCTGCGCGTGTTTCGGCGAGCACTGGCTCGACCTGGGCAGGGAACTCAAGAACGTCATCTACATGTTTTCCGGGGTAGGCTGCGGCATCATGATCAACGGGGAGATCTATACCGGCGCCCACGGTTATGCCGGCGAGGTCTCCATATACAATTACAAAGAAGAAGACCTTTTTAATTGCAACCTCGGCCACGGATGCTTCCTGAAGCGCTGGGAGACCGACCTTGGCATCATCCAGGATGCCGCCATCCTGCTTGAAGGGGATGCGCAGGCGGCGGCACGGTTCTACCAGACGACTTCCAGCGACCGTCAGCATTTCGGCCTCAAGGAAGTTTTTTCCGCGGCAAAGGCGCACGATGCGGTCGCCCTGACGGTGCTGAATACCGCCGCCAAACGCCTGGGGATCAAGATCGCGTATCTCGTGAACCTGCTGAACCCGGAGGTCGTCGTTATCGGAGGGGGTTTTGAGGAGGCGGGGCCCGAGTTTCTCAATAAGGTGAGCTCGACGGTGAAAGAGTGGGCTTTCCGTGAAGTCACCGAAGATTTGAAGATCATTTATTCCAGCCTCAGGGAGAATGCCGTAGCATTGGGTGCGGCAAGCCTGGTCACGCAGAAGATCTTTGCCGGCTTGCTCTAACCTTGGAGCCCATGGAAGATAAAATAAAAGTTGCCATCATAATCGGCCTGACGGTAGTCCTGGCGCTCAGCATCTTCATTAACCTGCAGACCTACGGCGCCAAGAAATCCCTGGAGACCGAATCCGAATACATAAAGGCGGAAAACGCCTCCCTTTCCAAGAAAGTCGACGAAGCCCGTAGGGAAAACAAGAAGCTGCAGGAACAGATACAGACGCTTGAGTCCGACCTCGGCAAATCCTCCCAGGAAAAAGAAGACCTGCTGAAGCAAAAGGAAGACATCCAGAAGAAATACGACGTGCTCAGCAGGGAAAAAGACCGGCTCTCCGCGGACAGGCTTAAAACCGCGGCGGGTTCCGCATCGCCCGAAACAGAGGAAGTGCCTCAGACCCTGGCCGAGCAGAATTATTGGGCGGGGGTACTCAAGGCGAAAACGGACGCGGAGCTCCAGGTCAAGAACATACAGGTCTCCAACGAGCAGCTGCGCAGGGAAAAATCGACCCTGGAGATGGACCTGAACAACCTCATGCAGGAGAAAAAGGACCTGGAAGACAAGATGCAGTATAATGACAAGATGCTCGACGGCATGGCGGCGGACCTGGTCAAAGAAAAGAACTTCAGGTTTGAGCTTCAGGAGTAGCTGAGCTCCATCAAAGGCGAAAATACCTCCCTCAGGCGCCAGCTCAACGGCCTCACCAACGAACGGATGAAGCTTGAAAAGAAGCTTACCCAGTTGAACGACGAGAAGGCCGCCCTGGAGCGCCAGCTGAACGAAGCAGACCTTTTCTTGAAGGAACGGCTTTCCACCATTA
>JAQTNB010000019.1:2780-10914 GCA_028714055.1 Candidatus Omnitrophota bacterium | reverse complement strand
CCTGCTTTTATTCTCGCAGCCAAAACCCTTAGGCAAGACAGTCACCTTGACCCTGCTTCCCTTGACAATATCGCAATGTATGACGACAGGGGTAAAAACCGGGTCCCCGCGTAAAAAAGGGTCCCTAACGATAGAATTGCGCAGGTACCCTTCACGATAGCCTTTCTCCACTCCCCTGTTGACTGCCGCTTTAAGGTCTCCCTGGATAGACACATTCTGTCCGATCTCGATAAAAACGCAGGGCACCCCGGTGTCCTGGCAGATCGCCAATCCTTCTTTTTTAGCAACGGAGGCGTTCTCAATGATGGCATGCAGTATGTCTTTTGCCACAGGGGCGGCCTCGCGGGCATATGCCTGCTTTAATGCCGCCAGCACATCGGGCCTGAGCACCGTATTGGCTCTACGGCACAAGGCGCGCACGGCTTGTTCGATCTTTACGGCGGGTATGATCCTCATGGCTTACGGTATTCCCTGGTAACGGTAGTCTGTATCCCGCCGCGCGGGTTAAATTCCGCGCAAAGCTTCACCCAGCGGGGCGAGACCGCCTTCACAAAATCCTCGAGCATCTTATTGGCAAGATGCTCATGGAAGATCCCGACGTTGCGGTAAAAGATAGTATAGAGTTTAAAAGACTTCAGTTCCACGCAATAAGCCGCGGGAGAATACTCGATAGTGATCCGGGCAAAATCAGGCAGTCCGGTCTTCGGGCAGATGCAGGTAAATTCCGGGATTTGCAGCGTTATGGTATACGTTTTATCCGCGTACTGGTTTTTCCATACCTCGATCCCGGGGGTCTTAAGCTGCCGAACGCGCTCCTGCAGCCCTTCATAGCTTGATTTTTTCATCTTCACCTCATCCAGGTAATCTTATGCATCTGCGGTATGATGCATGCGGTAATACGGTGCCTGATGCAGCGCTCCCGTATGCGCCTGAGCTTCCTGCGCATCTGGCGGCTGTCCTCGAACGTATTAGGCTGCAGCACCAGGACCGCCGAACGGTTGGTCTCCTTGATCATCCGCACCGCCTCCATGATATCCTTATCCTGCGTGTCGTTGCAGATGACCGCCTTTACAAAGACCTCCTTGCGGGAGGCAATCTTGAAAAACTCGCGGTGCTGCTCCCAGAAATGCTCAAGCCCCGTGGAAGACGGGAGCTTGACGTCCATCGAAACGATATGGACATAGTCGATGACGTCCTCCAGGTTCCCGGGGATCGTGCCGTTCGTTTCAAGGTAGTTCTTAAAATTGTGCTCGCTGGTAAGCCGCAGCGCTTCCTTCAAAAAATCTTTCTGCAATAACGGCTCGCCACCGGTAAAGGAAACGGAGTGATAGTGGTTCCGGTAACGCTTCAGCTCTTCCAGGAGTTCCTGCGGCTCATATTCCCGGAAACACTCCAGCTTTGTATCGCAATATTTGCACGAGAGGTTGCAGCCGAAAAGGCGCACGAAGAGCTGCTTCTCCCCCAGGTAGATCCCTTCCCCTTGAATGCTTTCGAAGATCTCCGCTATCTTTCCCTTCATGCCTTAGTCAGGGGGTCTTTGAGGCCCGCCTTCCGGAACCCCTGCGCCCTGAAATAACAACTGTCGCACCTGCCGCACGGGGTTTTTCCCCCGCGGTAACAGGACCAGGTCAGCTTAAATGGTACACCCAGGCGCGCGCCGAGCTCTATGATCCCGGCCTTGCTTTTGTTGATCAGCGGCGTTTTAACAACGATGGGCTTTTGCTCTACCCCGGCCTTTGTGCCGCGCCTGATGACTCCTGAAAACGCCCGGTAGAATTCCGGCCTGCAGTCCGGATAGCCGCTGTAATCCTGGACATGCGCGCCGATGAATATCGCCGAAGCCGAAACTGCCTCCGCGTAGGAAAGCGCAAAGCTTAAGAATATGATGTTGCGCGCAGGCACATACGTTGCGGGTATCTTTGAAACTCCGCCTTTGCCTACGCTCATGGTCTTGGGAACAGCGATCCTTTTATCCAGGAGTGCTGAGCCCTTCCAGGGAAGGGCGATCTTTACGACTTCCAGCGCGCACCCGGCATGGCGGGCGATAGCGCGGGCAGCGGCGATCTCCCGCTTGTGCCGCTGGCCATAGTCAAAAGCAAGGCAGAGGCAGGTAAAACCTTTTTGCTTCGCCCAATATAACGCTGTCGCGGAATCCAGGCCGCCGGAGAGCAGCACGATTGCCTTCGGGTGGGCCCCTCTCCTATTTTTCATAGACGGCGCAACTGGTATCGTTCTCCCAGACAGTGACGGAGACCAGCCCTTTCATGCGGGGATGCAGCATATTGTAAAGGTAACGGGCGTTATTCTCCGAGGTAGGGTTTACTTTCTTAAAATACGGCAGGCCGTTGAGATATTTATGGTCCAGCCCTTCCAGCACGGCAAAGAGCTGTTTCTTGATGACCTTGAAATCCATCACCATCCCGGCCTTATCAAGCTTTGCGGAAGCTATTGAAACCTGCACTTTCCAGTTATGGCCATGCAGGTCTTCGCATTTACCCTGGTAACCCCTGAGGTTGTGCGCGGAGCTGAAATTCCCTTCGACGATCAATTTATACATGGCTCACCTTAAAGACGTTGCCGACAGGCTCACCCAGGAACCTTCTGGCCAGGGCACGGAACCCCTGCGGATTATCGCTGACATAAAAACGGTGACGCGGCTTGCGCGCCGCGGGATTAAGCATCCCCTGATCCTGGAGGATACGCTTGGTCTCCATGGCGACCTGGCGGGCAGAATCGATCAGCCGCACCTTGCTCCCTATCGCCTTCTTGATCACGGGCTTAAGCAGGGGATAATGCGTGCACCCCAGGATCAACGTATCCACCCCCGCTTTTTTAAGCGGCTTAAGATAAATATCCGCGACCCGAGCGGCCACGCTGTTGTCAAGCCATCCTTCTTCCGCCAGGGGCACGAATAACGGACAGGCAACGCTGGTCACTTTGATCAACGGGTCGAGCTGGCGTATCCGGGAGGCATACGCGCCGCTCTTGACGGTGCCGGTGGTAGCGATGACGCCGATACGTTTATTGCGCGTGGCATACACCGCTTCTTTTGCGCCGGGCCCGATCACGCCGATGATCGGGACTTTAAAGTGCGAGGCGATCGCCGGGAAGGCGACGCTGGAAGACGTATTACAGGCAATACAAATAAGCTTCACGTCCTGCTTGAGCAGGAAAAGGATGTTTTCTATCGAAAAACGTATGACCGTCTCCCTGGATTTGGTGCCGTAAGGGACCCGGGCGGTATCCCCGAAATAGATTATATCCTCGCGGGGAAGCTGCCGCATAAGCTCCTTGACAACGGTCAGGCCTCCCACGCCGGAATCAAAAACCCCTATCGCTTTCATGGACGATCTGCCTCTTAGCGCCGGTGCGCCTCTATGGGGGCGCAGTTGCGCGCGTAATTCTGTATGCCGGATGCGACCGCCTGCGCTATCTGCTGGCGGTAATAACCGTTTTTGAGCATCTTCTCTTCGCTTGCGTTGGAAAGAAACCCGGTTTCCACCAGGACCGCGGGCATGCGCGTGCCCTTGAGGACGTAGAAATTGGCGCCCTTGACGCCGATGATCCTGGCGCTGACCGCGCCGCCGGTTGTGTTACAGATATCCTTGCCGAGCGCGATCGATTCGGCGCGGTTATTGGTCAGGATCATATCCCAGAGTATCG
Organism: Candidatus Omnitrophota bacterium; assembly: GCA_028714055.1. GTDB lineage: Bacteria > Omnitrophota > Gorgyraeia > Gygaellales > Profunditerraquicolaceae > JAQTNB01. Next base: position 7,251 of record JAQTNB010000019.1, on the reverse strand, counting down.
CCTTCAGATTGGAAGAAGGCGCGCCCGCGCAATACCGCGCGAGGCTTGCCGGGATCTCCGTTGAGGAAGAAAGCGCCCGCTGATAATCGTTGGCATTGGGAGAAACATAATATACTTCAAAACCGCTGAGGCTGCGCACGCGGTTGGCATTGGCATGGATGCTGATAAAAAGGTCGGCCTGCGCGTCATTGGCGATACTCACCCTGCGCGCAAGAGAGACGGAAACATCGCTGGAACGGGTCAGGACAACACGGTACCCTTGCGATTTCAGCACGGCGCTCAGCCGCTTTACGATATCAAGTGTAACGTCTTTCTCCCGCGTGCCGCTCCTGCCGATCGCACCCGGGTCTTTTCCTCCGTGGCCGGCATCCACAACGATCGTCTTGATGACAAGCGAAGCCTGCCGCATACCGCTGCCCACCGGTAAAGGCGCCTGGGGCGGACGGAAATAAACGTCAAAGACCTGCTCTTTGAAGCGTAAAGGCACTGCCAGCGCGCCCTGGTGCAGCCTGAGCGGATATTTTAGATGCTGCTCCCTGCCGTCAACCAATACCAGGGTCTCATCGACCAGAAGGCTGACCGTATGGCCGCCTTTAAAAAGGGTAACGGTCTTCGCGAAGGCGTCGTAATTCCAGTCAACATCGCGCGACTCGCACAGCGGGACCAGGGAAAGATACGATACCCCGCCGATGCTATACGCAGGCAACGACGCGGAGCGCGGGACCGTGGCGCAACCGCCGAAGAATAAACTTGCGGCCGCCAGCAATACCGCGGGAATCAGTAATTTTGTGATTTTGTGATCCCTCATAATGGTGGAGGTGGGCGGAATCGAACCGCCGTCCTCAGGTACCCAAGTAAAAGTCGCTACATGCTTAGTTTATCTTTTACGCTTACTCCCGGTTGCTCCGATAAACAGGATCCACCGGGCAGCAGCCTTTTTAAGCGTCTTACCCCGGCGCTAAAGGCAAAAAGCGCCGAAGCCAGCCTGCTATTCGCTCAACAAAAAGCCGCAGGCAGCCTTAAGTTGAGGCCTTCCTACTTAGTGAGGAAGGACTGACGCCATAACAGGAACAAAAGGAGTTGCTTCGAAAATCGGAGCAACGATCCTATTTGCTGCTGCTATTACACGAGCATCCTCGTTTGCGTTTATATTGTGCAAGGATTTTTGACGCGGCCCACCTTGCATCCGCGGCATGCTACCTTTACCCGACCTACCTAAGTCGAGCCCTTTTCACCCCCATATGTTCTGCCGCAGCGCCTAAGCTTTTTCGCCCGCGGCAAAAACCCGTTATCTTCTCCGCTTCTCTTTTAAGCCCCGGCGTATCTCAAGGTTTGCGTCGCGGCGCTTAACGGCCTCCCTGCGGTCGTATATTTTCTTTCCCTTGCAGAGCGCCAGTTCTATCTTGACAATGCCCCGGTCGTTAAAATAGGCCTTCAGGGGTATCAGGGTAAACCCCTTTTGGGCGACCTTACCGGCTAATCTTTCGATCTCTAAACGGTGTAATAATAACTTACGCGGCCTGACGGCATCAACGTTCAGGTAACTGGCCTGTTCATAAGGGCTTATGTGCGCGCTATGAAGCACGACTTCCCTGGCGTCGATGCGGGCATAGCTGTCATCCAGGTTCATTTTGGAGGCGCGCAGGGATTTTACTTCGCTCCCTTTAAGCTCAATGCCGCATTCAAAAGCCTCGATGACCTCATAATCCCGCCGGGCCTTGCGGTTTGTAGCGATGTTTTTCATTGTTAATGAGCTACTGCTCTCAGGACACAGTGTTTAACTAATAAGCGTAGCCCGATGAAATGCAGCCCCTACTGGTTCGCAAAATCAAGATTTTGCGAACCAAAGCGCTGGGGCTAGTTCGGCCTGACAGCTTAGCGTAAGCGGTCTTTACGACGGTCCGCTAAGCTGTGGCCTCACTATTTTAGCATGACCAGTATAAAATACAAACTTAAAAATAAAGGCAGGGTGACGATACTGGCCAGGTGCCCGAAAAATATCCCCTGGCTGATCAGTATATCGTTCTTGCGGTAGTGGCGCACGATCACTGACGGGGTCGTCGCAGGCGGTACAGCCAGCTGTATGAGCAGCAGCAGCCCCACCAGAGGCGGGACGTTAAATTTCATGACTAATAGGAGCCCCGCAAGCGGCATAATAATGAGCTTAAGCGGGATCATCAATCCCATGGCGGCTTTGTGCACCTTATGAAGATGGATCTGGGCAAGGTTGCCTCCTACCACCAGGAGCGCTAAAGGCAGGGTCGTCTCCCCTATCATACGCACGGGCTCCATCACGAATCCCGGGATAAGCTTGCCCAATCCCAGCAGGACCACCGCAAAACTGATCAGGGTCGCGGCAACCGGAGGATTAAGAAGGCTTTTTGCCTCGAATTTCTGCGCGCCGGTAGAAGCAAGCATATACACGCCCAGAGAGAACATCACCAGGTTAAATCCAAGCAGGAACAGGAAAAGATAGATAAAAACTTCGGTCCTTTGCGCTTCGGGAAGGAGTGCGGCAATCAGCGTCAAAGGAAGATAGCCGGAATTCTGAAAGGCAACCAGCGTAATAAACTGCAATTTTTGCTGGCGGCCCTTGATAAAGGCGCTCGCGCACCCTCCCAGAAGCAACCCCAGGAGTGTCACGGCGATGCTCAGCAAAGGAAAGATCCACCAGTGGGGGTATAAACTAAAACTGAAATCACTCACCAACTGGGCAAAGATCAGCAGCGGCAGCGTCACGTCAAGGGTCAGGCGGCTGAGCGATTCAAGGCCGCAATCCCCCAGGATGTTGCGCTTGACCAGAAAATACCCCAACGCCCCCAAGACGAATATCTGGGCGACGGCAGCACCGGTTATGCGGAATGATTCTAATATCATGGCGTTCCTCGGTTTTTGAAGCTCTATTATAACAGTAAAGAAATTAAGCCGCAAACCCTTTTATAATTGGGTTGACAGGAAAAATCCGCTGGGGTATACTTGAAATACTTTGCGGGGGTGGCGGAATGGCAGACGCGCTGGTCTCAGAAGCCAGTGTCGCAAGACATAAGGGTTCAACTCCCTTCTCCCGCATAAATTTGCCTTAATAAACAGGTTAGCAAATTACCCCACTGAATAAGCCAAAATTATCCGGAGCGTAAGCGACAGAAAATTTTGGCTTTGTTTATGAAGTGGGGTAAATTTTTTGGCCTTGCTTATGAAATGGGGTAAATTTTTTTGCCTGCCTATGAAGCGGAGTCGGACATCTTAAAAATTTTGGCCTTGCTTCACTTCTTGCGCACCGCCAGAAGGGACTTCGCTGCCTCATGAAGCAGCATCAGGCTTAAGATCAAAAGCACGCTCCCGCAAATGCCGGAGATCAAAATATCGGTGCTGGCCCTGCCCTGCGCTATCGCGGGTATAGACCTGATAAAAGGAACGACCATACCTAATAACGACCACAAGGTCATGACCATCATAAACAGCATCGGGATGATGGCAAAAAGGGCGTTTTTACCGCCTTGCGCCAGCCACACCGAAATCGCCAGCAATATAAGGCTGGCGAGCAGCTGGTTGCTGGTGCCGAAGATAGGCCACGCTATCAGATAGCCCTTTTCTTTCGTGAACATCAGAAAAACAAAAGGAATGATCAAGCTGATAAGCGCCGCCAGGAAACTGCCTGTCCTTGATTTCCAGCCCGTTAACTCCTGGAAGATATACCGCGCCAGCCTTGTGCAGACATCCAGGGTATCGTATACAAATGTGGAAAAAGCCAGCAAGGCAAATAAGAATGCCGCCTGATAATCCACCCGTAACAATCCCAGGTAACGGGCAATGCCCTGGGCATAGATCAGATTGGGGTCGGATTTTAAGACCTCATGCCCTTTCGGAAGCATGATCACCGTAGCCATGGCTAAAACCGCGACCAACCCCTCCAATAACATCGCTCCGTAACCGATGGGCAGGCTGTCTTTATACCTGCTGATCTGCTTTGAAGTAGTGCCTGACGAAACAATGCCGTGAAACCCGGAAACCGCGCCGCAGGCTATCGTGATAAACAGGATAGGAAAGATCAATTTAGCGTTATCCGCGCTCCTGAACCCGGCTACATTGAAAGCCGGGTATTCTACGCGAAAGCCGCCGATAACGGCCCCGATCAATCCGATGAAAATGACCAGATATAAAAACCAGCCTCCCAGGTAACCCCGCGGCTGCAATAAGATCCATACCGGCAATAACGATGCCGCCAGGCAATAGACTAAAAGAATAATATCCCATTGCTTGATGGAGATACCTCCCAGGAAAGCCAGAAAGGCCTGCGGCAGGTGCGGCCCCATCCAGACGATAAAAAGCACCGCGGGCAGGAATATCGATGTCGCCAACCACAGCTTGACCTTGAAACGGTATAACAAAACCCCCATGCAGACGGCGGCGAGAAGATACAGGACTGACGAGCCTGCTACGGCCGGGCCAAAGGACTCCTGGGAAATAACGG
>JAQTNB010000019.1:0-2770 GCA_028714055.1 Candidatus Omnitrophota bacterium | reverse complement strand
GATGATGACATACACGAGCGTCAACCAAACAAAGATGAGGAAAAACTTATAGGCCCTGGGCATATGCAATTTGACGATCTCGCCGATGGAAGCGGCCTTATGCTTCAGCGAAGCCGTCAAGCTGCCGAAATCATGCACGCCGCCGATAAAGATAGCCCCGAACACGATCCACAAAAGCGCGGGCGCCCAGCCGAACCAAAGGCAGGCAAGGATCGGCCCGACGATCGGCCCGGCCGCGGCAATGGCGGAAAAGTGCTGCCCCAAGAGCAATGCCGGTTTTGCCGGGACATAATCGTGCCCGTCGTTGATCTGGCAGGCGGGCGTAGGAGAACTATCGTCGGCCTGAAACCTGCCGGCCAGGAAACGCCCGTAAATACGAAAGGCCAGCAGAAAAAATATTATCGCTATAAGCACAAGCTGATATATCATCTCAATCCTTTAAAGCGCCGATAATGGAACTTAAGGCTTTATCGGTTACTTTTGCTTTTTCTTCCAGGTGTGCACGAATTTCCTGTATGCGTGAAACGAGGGCTTGAGGGAATAATCCTGCCGTATCAGGCCGAAATGATCTATGCCGTTACCCCAATGCTTGTTGCAGTCGCGGAAGAACGCCCAGAAGACCCGCTCAACCGCTTCGTTTGCCAGGAGCCCGCCATAGACCTCCTGGACCCAGCCTGCCTGCTCTGCCTCATCGGGGTTTTTGCCCATCCACCAGTTGTCGACATCCAGCCCCTTCCTGACGCCGGGGCAGCCGATCTCGGTCACCCATATTTTTTTGTGGGCGTCCCCGTTCCTGGACATCACTTTGTAGGCAAGCCTGGCGTATGCCGTTACCGCCTTGATGGACTTTTCGTTCAGCGGAGATTCAAATATGTGGATGTTAAGGATGTCAAAATAATCCTTCGCGCCGTTGTCATACAGGCGGTTGACGCTTAAAAGCCCGTTGGCAAAGCCTCCGTTAAGCACCTTACAGCCGGGGTTTTCCTTTTTGGCCGCCTGGTATACTTCTTTCAACAACTGGCAATACCCCTTGAGGCCGTCCTGCTTGTTCCAATAAATGGAGGAATCCGGCTCATTCCACACCTCCCAGTATTGGACCTTTGACTTGTAATGACGGATGACCTTGGAGGCATAATTGACAAAGAGGCTGTTATCTTTCGGCGTCTCGTTCCATACGTCGGAATTCCAGGGGGTGTTGTAATGCAGGATCCCGAGGATCGCAATGCCGTGCTTTTCAAGCAGGCTGACGATCCGGTCGTATTTGGCGAATTCGAATTTTCCCTGCTGCGGTTCTATCTCCTGCCAGAGGAAATCCATGCGCACCCAGCAAATGCCCGCCTTTTTCATCAGGGAAACAGAACGCTCCAGGCTTTGCAGATCCGGATACTTGTAATTATTCCAGCTGTGGTTCCAATGAAGGAATTCAAGGACGCCGAAAGGACTGTTCATGCATTGGTCCCCTTCTTCCGCGCGCGCCTGCGGTAAAGCGGGCAGCACGCAGAATATTATTGCGAGTATAGCGGTTATATTACTGATGCGGTTCCTGCTCAATGTTTATGTAGTCGGTATAACTGATGTTCTCCCCCAACTCCTGCTTGACCACCCGCACCCTGTCGGGGACATAGGGGTGTGTCTTAAAATATGATTTCGGCCTTAAGGGCTTGCGCTTATTGACCTCCTGAAGGGTCGTAAGGAAATCCAGCATCCCGCGCGGGTTATAGCCTGCGGCCTTGGCATAGCGGGCGCCCAACTGGTCTGAAAGAAGCTCATCTTCCCGCGAGTAACCAAGGAGCAGCTCGGTAAAAGCGGCATCCGCGGCCGCCCCCACCTCTCCGGCTCCTGCAACAGGCGCCTGTGACACCAGTATCCGCAGGATATTGTACCCCTGCATAGCCTGGAGCTTCTTGATGCTGTGGCGGGCAACGATATGACTGACCTCATGCGCCAGGACCCCTGCCAATTCGTCGTCATTCTCAACTTTATCGATCAGCCCCTTGAACACATAGACATAGCCTCCGCGAAGCGAGACGGCATTGACATCCTCTTCATCAAGGACCTTGAAGGTATAACTGATGTCTTTACGGTCGCAGACCGCAACGATCCTTTTGCCGATCTCCTCGACCCGGTGCTGCACCAGGGGGTCTTCTACCATTTTATATTCTTTGTCGATCGCGCGCGCGATATTGCGCCCCAGCTGCACCTCGCGGTCGGTGCTGTAATAATACGTCTCCTGCTCATGGGTCACGATATTATACTCGGTGCTGCAGCCTGCCGCGTAAATACAACAAAGGGCAAGCAGCAGGTTAATACCGAAACCTTTAAGCATAATGCGCAGCCTGCGCACCGGAAGCCCCACCACGTTGTAAAAACACCCTTCGATCCTGCGGATAAAAAAAGCCCCCTGCCCCTGTATGTCAAAGCCCCCTGCCTTATCGAGCGGGGATACGCGTTTAAAATAACGCCCGATCTCTTCGGGGCTGAGCCTGTCCATAAAGATCCGGGTCTTTTCACAGGAGACGGCCCGCCGCAAGGTGCGCTTATCGATGACGGCAAGGCCCGTGTAAAGCACTTGGGGCTTCGCGCACAGGCGCAAAAGCATTTTCCGGGCGGCAGTGAGGCTTGCAGGCTTGCCGAAGATCTTCCCATCCTGCACCACCACGGTATCTGCCGCGATGATGATGCCGCTTCTGACCTTGTCTGCCGCGGCCTCTGCCTTTGCCAGGGCATTCTTTTCGACCAGCGCACGGTAAGAGGTGGTATTTTTACCGAG
>JAQTNB010000018.1 GCA_028714055.1 Candidatus Omnitrophota bacterium | reverse complement strand
TCCGCCCCGATCGCCCTCATGCGGCGCGCAAAAGAAACAGCCTCATGGCGATTGGCGGGGATCAAGAGGAATTGAACGCCTATGATGCAGGCAAGCTTATGCTTATTGCGGATGCGCACGGCATCTTTGATGTTGGCGATCGCCTTTCCAAAATCACCGGGTTTAGTTCCGTGCACCAATGCGTGCGTCCGGGCGCATGCCGCATCAAGGCTTACCTTGACCCAGGTCAGGTTTTTAAGCGTGCGCAAGGCGGTCTGCGGAGTAAAAAAAACGCCGTTGGTGGCCAGCGCCGCATCTATGCCGGCCTTACGGGTAAAGGCGATGATCTCGGCAGCTGCCGGGTGGAGCAGAGGCTCCCCCTCCCCGGAATACAGGATCGATTTGACCCCCTTACCTGCCGCTTCGGTAATAAACTTCTTGAGGCACCGCTCATCCTGCATCTGCGGGGCATAGGCAAGGTAATCGAACGCGCAGAAGATACAACGGTGGTTACAGCCTCCGTAAAGGCCGATTTCGATGTAAAGCGGATAGGTCCTCCTGCCTTGAAGCCAGGCACAGACCCTCGGCACATGATACATAAGCTTGTGGCTGTCGATGCGTAAGTTATCCATGGCGCGGCCTGATCCTTAAAAGTTTTTTGACGCGGCCCAGCATCGTCTCCAGGGAAATAAGGAAATTCGCCGTCAGGGTACGGTACGCCACATAGTACTGGATCCAGTAGCTGTAGCGCGTCCCTTTCACTCTGTGGAAGGCCGCATTCCAAATGCGGCGCGGATTCAGGAAATAAAACAGGGCAAAGGCCCGGTACATGACATAAGAACTGATCTTTTTCCTTGAAAGGATGACGTTTGCCTTGCCGAAAAGCTTGTATTGGCTCGGGTCGCCTTTTTTATCCCAGGTCTCCCAGTAATCCGTCCCGGGCCGGGGTTCCAGTATGCTGATATGCCAGATCGGGGAAGTCTTGATAAGATAAAAATAGGTGTTCAGGCTCTCCCGTATCGTCTCGTCGGGGAAACCGATGATCCCGTGATTGTGAACGGTGATCCCGCGTTTTCTCATGCTTATACAGGCCCGCCTGTTGTCTTCGATCGTGTAAGACTTACGGTAGGCCTTCAGGATCCGCGGGTTGGCGGATTCGATACAGATATTCACCTTGATACAGCCGCTTGCCGCCATGAGATCATAGGTGCTTTCGTCTTTGATCGAATTGCAGCCTATGGTCGTCCCCCAGGGCACCGAGGCCTTTTCCTTGATCAGCAGGGCGCAGAAATTACGCAGGTGCTTTTCGTCGATCGCGGTATCGTCGTCGGCAAGAAAAACAAAATCGCATTTCAGGCCTTGCGCCACCTTGAACTCCCTGACGATCCTTTCCGGAGACTTATGGCGGTACTTATGCCCCCACATGCGCACCGTCGCGCAAAAGGCACAGTTGTAAATACAGCCCCGGCACGTCTCGATGTTGATATAGCGCATATGGGCCCACTTAAAATACGGCTCCAGGTCAAACTCGGCGTAGTCGTTAAAGGGCAGGGTATCCATGTCCTGGATGGGCTCACGGGCAGGGTTTCGCTTGACCTTCCCGTTATCCAGATAGCAGGTCCCGGCAAGCTCCCGCGTGGGCTTTCCTGCCAGCATGCACTGCACGAATTCCCTGAACGTCGCCTCTCCCTCGCCGTAGACCACGCTGTCGTAGCCGTTGAACAGGAGATCCTCGGGCAGCAAGGTCGCATGGTTCCCGCCGGAAATAACCACGGTCCCGGGATATACCTTCTTGATGTCGCGCGCATAGCGCATGCTATAAGGCGCGGCATTGGTAAAATTACACGAAACCCCGACCAGATCGTAACGCCCGGACAATATGCGCGCGAGGCCTTTTTTGTAGCTGTAGCTGGAAAGATTGACCAGGTCCACCTGAGCCCCCAGGCCCCTGGCGATGAGCGCCAGGTTCATAAGGCCGATGGGCTGGACGTATTCATAACAGGTGTCAACCGTAGGGACTGCCAATAAAATTTTCATCTTTTCCTTTTTCCCGGCCCACTGCAATGCGCGGTTAGCGCTTTTCAAGCTGCCGTTTAAGTTTTTTAAGTTGAGATACCTTACCCTGATCGCCTCTCAGTTTATAATATACAATTATTTCTTCCAGAGAACCAGCGTTTTCATGACGTTCGAACCGGCTTCTGGTGACGACTTCGGCGTTCCTGAAGAACCCCCGGTCTTTCAATTCCCGGGTATTCCGGCCGTTGTTCACGACGTTCATCCCCGTTATCCAGGCATACCCGATAGAGATGACCAGGGTAACGGTTGCCGTGGCCCTCAACAGCAGGCGCGCGCGCAGCTGAGGGTCACGCACAGAAAAAAGGGCGGCAAACCCCGGGATGCGCCAGATACATGCCGCCGCCAAAGCCAAAAGAGGGGCGCCGCAGATCAGCCGGAAGGCTAAAGACCCCTTGACCGCGAAGATCAGGCCGAAGAGGTGCCGGAAACTTGCGCACCTGGCAGGAAGGGAAAAAACATCCCCGAGGTTCTTAATATCCGCGCCTGACATGTATTCGGCGATCACCAGCCAGTTCCAAAAGATGCAGAGGCCGGAGACCGCGCAGATCAATACCTTGAAACGCAGCCGCTGTCCGCGAAAAACCCGGGCAAAAAGCAGGACAAAAACCGGGAATTCCGTCAGGAGTATGCGCGCCCCGGGGGTCCCCCCTCCCCAGGCATAGCGAAACGAAAGAAGAAAGATCTTGCCGCAGAGGTACAATCCCAGCATGGAGAACAGCAGGTCGTCGGTAATCTTTTTCTCCGGCGCTCCGCGGAAATACCGCCGCGCGGAAATAAGAGCCAGCACCAGCCCCAGGATGCAGAGGTAAAAGACCGGGGAGGTATAGAAAAAACCACGGTAGGGAGAAAAGTTCTGCTCAAAGAAATAGAAATTTTTCGGATTGAAGAGGCTCGCCTCTCCGCTATGGAGCGTGCCGTATTTAATGGCGTTGTTGAGCGTCCCCAGCGCAAGAAGCGGGATCAGCCCCATGATAAAATAAAGCGGCCCCCTCCAGCTGGACTTGCGCAAAAATATCCCCCAGGCGAAAAACGGGACAATAAACAACAGTTGGAACCAGAACTCCGTTTTGATCGCGACGCATACCGAAAAAAATGCCCCGTAGAGAAACCAGGGGAGCTTGCGCTCTCCCTCCAGGCACAGGCAATACCAGAGGGAAAGAACCGACAGCACAACTCCCATCATATTCGGGTTGCCGGTATCGACCAGCATGGTATGGAAAAAGGGCGTTCCCAGAAAAAGCACGGCGGTCGCAAAAAACGAAACCCGGGAAGAGAAAAATGCCCTGCAGAAGAAAAAGGTCAGCATCAGGGCGATAAAACCGAAAAGCACGGTGCTGAAGGAGAGCGCGCAGGTAACCGTCTCCCTGAAGCCGGCTTCGGTAACGGGCGCCAGCGCCAGGTGCGCGGCGGTGCGGTAAATGAGCTTGCCGTATAAATAAAACGGCGCCCAGAGGACCACCCCTGCGTGGTTATGAAAATCGGGGATATTGTTCGCCGGGGAGACCGCGAAACGCTCGCCGCTGCGGTACATCTGGTTGGCGACATTCAGGTCGCCGTCTTCAACGATGCTGGCGATATAGGAAAAATATATAGGCTCATCGGGGCCGTGGAAATTGCTTTCATAGACTAAAAAGCAATAGAAGAAAGAAACCAGCAGTACCGTAAAGATTATACCCCGTTTATGCTCCATGAAGCCTAAAGCCACCCTTCCTTACGCAGCGCCTGATACGCATCCTCTGCCATGACGGCATACCCTTCGTTATTGCAATGACCGTCCTTTGCAAAATATTTTTCCTGCCGGTACCCCTGCGTTGAAGCCAGCCGTTTGAACACACTCCGGTGATCGACAAACGCCACATCGCCTGCCGCGGCAACTTCCCCCAAAAACGACGCCCAGGTATCTTCATGGGGATAATTTTGCAGAATCACCTTAATCTTTCGTTGCCGGAGCGCAGCGACAGTTTGCCCGAGATTGGCGCTTACCGCTTTCTTAATGGTCTTATGGTCATCCGACGGCGGGAAACCGCAGCGAAGTATGTTCATGAAGCGCGGTATTGCCTCCGGCCTGAGGCACAGGTACATCTCCAGGGCTTCCCGCGCCCGGATGAATTCCCCCCGCATGGCATATGCATCCCAGAGGTAATCCAAGAGATCTGCCTTCGGGCAGATCATCGCCGCATCTTCCAGTAATCTGATCGCCGAATCGATGCTTTCCGGCGTTGCCTTATCCTGCCCCATGTGTATCTGTGCCATGATAAGATACGCGGAGGTGTTGTTCGGCCACGCGTCGATTGCCTTGCGGCATTCCGCCACGGCTTCCTGGCTGTCCCGGACGTGCGCATTATAATAATTTTCCGCCCGGCGCACGTGCATCTGCGATTCTTCGATCTTCTGCGCGTCGTAGCCTTTTTTTTCGTTTACTGCGCAGCGTAAGGCCCGCTTCATGAACATCGCGTGCTTACGGGCGAGCCTCCGTTGCCACAACCGGACGGCAATGGACTCCCCGCCGAGCGCAACGATGCGGAAGACCCGTGAACGGGAAAGGACGCGCCCCGGCGCAGAATTCAAACCGCGCATAAATAAACTATTTTCATGGAACGCGCAATTAAGGTCCTGGATCTGCCGGGAGTCGTTGGCGCCTATAAGCAGCAGGCATATATCGGGCTGGTAACGGCGCAATGAATTATCGAGGTTCTTCAGCAGCTTTGATGAGGTGTTCCCCGGGACCCCGGCGTTGTAGACGACGAATTTCCTCTTCCCGCCTTCTTTCTGGTTGAGGATCCTTTCCAGCTGCTGCGGATAGGAATGCCCTTTTTGCGCGCCCATGCCGAAGGTAAAAGAATCCCCCAGGCATACGATCGCAATGGTAGAATCATCCCTGTTTATCAGCGGCGGATCATGCGCCCTCCAGGAACGATAGACCCCCGCGGCAAACATGAGTGCGGCCTCCGCAAATAGCAGACTTACGGCAAGCGCGGCGACAGAGATGAAGATATGGACGAATATCCGTTTCATCAGGTAAGGTAAAAATACAGCTCCTTGATGATCTGCCTAAGCTCCCGGGAAGAAAGGAACCTTGAACAGCGAATGTTAAGTTCGGCGTGCGTCGTATCCCAGCAATGCGCCTGGCAGGCTAAAACCTCGGCGCGTAAGCGCTGGAAGGATTCCGATCTCCATATCTCTTCCAGCGGTTTATTCCTGAGATTCTCTGCCCCGTCAAAATTATCGCAGGGCGCCACCCACCCGTACGGATCAATCGCGCAAGAGATGTAGCCGGCATAGCAGTCAAGGCGCATCCTCCGGGAGGTATCGTATAAGCGGCTGATCCCCTCAAGAAACGTATAGGAATTGGTGAGCACCCGGCTTTTGGCTGCCGCCCGGATAAGCTTCTCGACCTCCGTGCGCAGCTGGGGCAGGTCGCTCTCTTCAAAGAGCAGCCCCTCAAAGCTCTCCAGGGGTTTTTTACGATGCATGAGATTCGTATGCACCGGATCGAACTTGATCTGGTTGACCCCCAGGCTCTCGGCAAACGCGATCATCTTTTCTATCCCTAAAAAATTCTTTTTGGTGATAACGCAATTGATCCCGATCTTTATTTTCGGGGCTGCGGCCCGCAGGGCCCTGATACCGCTTACCGCGGCACGGAAACATTCCGTTCCGCGCATCCAGTCATGGAGGGAATCCGTGAAACTATCCAGGGAAATAGAAGCGGAATTGAGCCCGCAGGAGGCGATCTTGCGCGCAACGGCTTCGTTGATGAGCGTTCCGTTGGTGCACAGATGCGCGGCAATCTTTTTTGTGCGCATGTACCCGATGATCTCAAAGATATCTTTCCGCAAAAGCGGTTCTCCTCCCGTGACGACGACGACCGCCGAATGCAGGCGGGAGGCGGAATCAACGAAAGAAAACCATTCCCGGGTCGTAAGCTCTTCTTGGGCGCTCCCGGAAGGGGTCTTCCATTGGTCGCACATCCTGCAATGCAGGTTGCACCTGTTGGTGACCCAGATGACCGGGAAAAGCAGCGCCGAGGGGACAACGCCCTGTTTTCGGCTGCGCCTGACTCCGATGAATTGGAATAAATCCTTAAAGCGAAGCAATCGAGATCGCTCCTTTTATGTGCCCGCAAAGCTCATCCATGGTCCTGATGGAAAGAAGGCGGGCGAGCAGATATCCCGGGCGCAGATAGAAATCCCGGTAAGCGCGGTTTAGCATCATCGCATAGCGTTCTTTTCCGATCTTCTCCGGCACATAGACGAAATCGCTGTGGTTGTTGATATAAGAACCGCGGCCGAAATCAAACCGGTATCCGCGCGCAACAAGCTCCTTATAGATAGCGGTCCCCGGATACGGCACAAACTTGTTGAAATGCGCGAAATCCAGCGGCAGGCTCTTGGCGAAAGCAACCGTTCGCCCGAATGTCTCGACCGTCTCCCAGGGGCTCCCCACGAGGAAATCCGCGCGCACGCTCAGGCCCGCCGCCTTTGCCCACGCCACCGCAGTGCGGTTCTTCTCCACGGTCGTGCATTTGCCCAGCCGCTCGAGGATAAAATCATCCCCCGATTCCAGCCCGAACAATACCTGCCAGCAGCCGGCGCGCCGCATCATAAGCAGGATCTCCGGCGTGACGCTGATAACCTTGGTCAGGCAGGTCCAGGGAAGCCGCGGCCGGAATTTGGCCAGGCGCCCGCAGATCTCTTCTACAAAGCGCGGATCAAGGGTAAAGGTATCGTCGAAAAAGCGGACCTCCCGCGCGCCGTAACGGCCGACCACCTCTTCTATCTCCCCCATGACATTATCCACGCTGCGCTGGCGGAATTTTTCCCCGAAGACCGCCCGGTCGCAGAACCCGCACTGGCTCGGGCACCCGCGCGATGTCATGATGACCGCCAAGGGTAATTTCCGGTATGAGGCGGGCGTAGGCTGGTATGAGGTAAGCGGCGGCAGCAGGTCCCGCGCGGGAAACGGCAGCGCATCAAGGCCTTCTATGCGCCTGCGCGGAGGGGTCAGAACCGTTTCATCCTTGCGCCTGAAAGCAATGCCGGCCACCTCATCGAGGTTCCTGCCCCCTGCCTGCTCCAGGCATCCGAGAAGCTCGCAGAGTGTCTCCTCCCCTTCGCCGATCACCAGGTAATCGAATGCCCCCGCGGCAAGAGAATCTTTGGGACAGGCGGTAACATGCGCGCCTCCGCCGATCACCGTCACCCCGGGGACGGCCTCTCGCGCAAGAGAGGCGATATAAACGGCATTGGGCAGCGTCGGGGTCGTTGCCGTTATCCCGACCGCCTGAGGAGCAAAATCCCTGACCGCGCGCAAAAAATCATCCCGCCTGAAACGCAGCGTAAGGTCGAAAATAGCAACCGTATGCCCTGCCTTGCGCACAGAGCCGGCAAGATATGCCAGCCCCAAAGAAGGGATCTTATTCAATACCTGTTTGAAATTCCCGTGTTCGCCTCCGGCCTCGCGAAAACCTACCGGAGGGTCAATCAGTAATATTCTCATCTTTGAATAGTTTTCCGAGCACCTTGCCGATACTGCCCAGCTGCCGCTCGGTAATCCCCTCGTAAAGGGGGAGATGGATGATCCTTTTAAACACCTCCTGCATCACCGGGCAATCGTTGGCACCGGCGCAATTATCGGCAATCTCAGCCTGCACGCCGGCATCGATACCGTGCCGCAGGAGGGCCTGCCGCGCAACGGATGCCTCTGAAGGAAGCAGCGCGGTAAAAAAATAGTAGTTGGCAGACGCGCCGGGCCGGATCTGCTGCGGCATAACGCTGCGGGGGAGGAGTGTTTTTAACAATTCCCCTTTCTTTCTCCTGAGCGCGATCCGCTGCTCAAGGCCGGCCAGCTTCCTGATCCCGATGCGCGACTGATAGGGCGTATACGCAGAGCGGCGGGATGAGCCCCGTTGGCTCCTGCGGTAAAGAGAATAGATCGCCTTGCTTGTCGCGGACAGGCTTAAGAGGTACAAGGGAAGGAAGGAAAAGGGAGTGGGAAGAAAGGCGTTCTCACAGCAGGCGGAAATGAGCTTTTTAAAAGGAAAGGCGTGCCGGCCCTCTGCGGCCGCGCCGGAAACGGCGCGGATCGCGCCGGCCAACGCGTCGTTATTGGTGACGACCATGCCTCCTCCGTAGGTGTTAATGGGTTTGATCGTCTCGAAGCTAAAAAACGCGGCGTCTCCGAAGGTGCCCGCCTTCTTTGTGCCGATCGCAGACCCGGCTGCGTGCGCGCAATCTTCGAGGACGATGATCGATCTCTCTCTGGCGATCGCCACGATACGCTCGATGTCGCAGGGGTTGCCGAAGATATGCGTCGCCAGGATCACCCGGGTGCGCGGCGTGATCTTCTCCCGGACCGACGCGGGATCGATGTTAAAAGAGCCGCGCTCGATATCCGCGGTGACGGAAACAAGCCCCAGGCCCTGCATGATGCCGACCAGGGCCTTGAGCGTATACGCCGGGATGATCACCTCATCCCCGCGGCGCAAGCCCAAAGACTCCAGGACCGCGCTCATCCCCTGCCTCCCTGAACCGACGGCAACCGCATGGCGCATCCCGATATGGCGGGCAAAGGAACCCTCCCATTCGGCCACCAGCGAGGCGTCGTACTTGCGCGAAAACAGGGCGCCTGCCGCCACGCAAAGGTCATGCAAGGTTATGTGGGATCTGCGGCGCGGTATCATGCGCTTTCGGAAACCTCCTGTATTTTTTTTATTTCCACGGACGAATGCCCGAAGACCTGGAAGCGGTTGGTCTTGACTTTGACGTCGCAGGGATTACAGGCGCCGAAATAATCGCACTTCCGGAAAACATTCCTTATTTTAAACGAGTTGTCCAGAAGGCAGCCGATCGGCGGCAAGCCGTGATACAGGTCGTAATGGCAGCGGAACACATTGCCGTCGGGCCCGACGATGAGCTCAGATGTCCTGCACAGGCAGCGCTGCCGTTTGACGCTCGATATGGCCTGGGGGCTCAGGTATGTCCCGTAGGTCCTGCCCTTGTACTCTCCGAGGAACTCCTTGGTCCTGAAGTCGATGCCCAGACCCCGGCATTCCCGCTGCGCCTTCAGCACTCTTTGTTTAAATGCCGGGTGCAGGATCCCGAAGACCCCGATACTAAAACCCGCGTTTTGCATCTTGATCACCTTTGCCGCCAAAGCTTTCAGGTCCATATAAGTCGGGTGGTAGCTTACCCTGATACTTGCATACGGCGCTTTCCGGCGCAGGCGCGCGGGATCCACCTTTCCGATAAACGCATCGACGTCGAAGCGTAAGTTCGTCAGGATATCTATGTGCAGGTCTTTCTTAAGATGATTGATGATCCAGATAAAATCGGGGTGGAGGCTCGGCTCCCCTCCCTGCAAAGTCACCGGCATATCGGGAGCGCAGACAATACGGTTGAGGCCCCGCACCCAGTCGCGGCCGGGGATGAGCTTTCTGCGGGAGGCATTCCCCCCTCCGAAATAATTTATGCAATAGCTGCAACGCAGGTTGCAGGAAAGCGTCAGAAAACAGGCGATGTAATTATACCTGGCGGGGACGCGCAGGGCGCTTGAATTCATCGGTTATCCTTTCTTTTACCTTCTCGGGAGCTATAAACTCCATGCACTGCCGCGGCTGCGTGCAATAGGGGTTCAGGCAGGGAACGCAACCGTAGCCGCTCTCCGGCAGCACATACGAACCGAGCCCGTAAAAATATATCTCGTGCGGCGAGGTCGGGCCAAATAAGGCGACCACGCGCTTGCCCAGCGCCAATGCTATGTGTAATCCCAGGCTGTCGGAAGTCACCAGCAGCCTGCAGGAATTGATCCATTCGATATATTCGGTGATGCTGCTTAAGCCCCGCTGCCAGGTAACCGAAAAATCCTCCTTGAGGAGCGATTCTAAAGCGCGCCAATTCTCGGTACTCCAGGCCTTGTTGGTCCACTTGGTCCCGGTTGCCCAGTTGAAGCCGACATCGTAACTCTGCGGGGAAGCAGGATGATAGCCCAGCACATACGGTTCGCCAGCCCAGGTCTCACCCAGCGCATCCGCCAGGACCTTCTGCCAGCAATCCTTATTGACCCTTCTTTTATCCGTGCTCTGCGCCAGCTCTTCCAGCCTCCTGGTACCGGCATCCTCCCGGGGCCTGGAATGGCCGACCCTGAAGCCAAGGTAGCGGCTGCATTCGATGGACTCGGCAAGCAGGCAGATCTCCGGCAATTTTTCCAGATTGATCACGGTATCGAAGCGTTCCTGCGTCAACTGGGCGATACGCCTGGGGTCATAAACCAGGACCCGCTGGATCAGGGGGTTATGCTCCAGGAGCGGCTGGGCTTTTTCATCGACCAACCAGGTAACCTGGTCGTTTTTAAAAAAATGCAGGATGGCCGTCGTGCGCAAGACGTCCCCGAGGCTGGTAGTAAAACTCAGCGCGCTCTCCAGGGTCTCCGTGTATCCGAGCTTCACGATCAGTATTTTTTTCATCCCTTCCTGTCTCCGTGTTTAAACCATTCCTGCCGCAAGCTGCGCGCCATGATGCCCAGAGACCTCCACCAGGAAGCCCTGGTCACGTATATCTTGTTGCGCAGGACCTGCATCTTTATCAGATAATACGCCAGGGTAAAAAGATGGTTGTATGGAGCATAGATCAAATACCTTACGATCAGGTTGCGCACCCAGGGGAAAACCGCCGCAACCGGGCCCAGGAGCGAAAGGTTCATCTGGATCTCTTTTTCCCGCTCGCTAAAACAGTTCAATACCGATTTATGCTGGTAAGACGTGTGCATCCGGTCGTAATCAGGCGCATAGTAACCGTGCGCAACGACGTATTCGCCGAGCTCTGTTCCGGGAAAAGGCTGAAAGATCGGGCATTCAAGCCAGGTAACGCGCGAGGCGATCGCCAGATCCAGGGACTCGATCTCGTTGGCGATGGTC
>JAQTNB010000017.1 GCA_028714055.1 Candidatus Omnitrophota bacterium | reverse complement strand
AAAATAGCTGCCTCTTTTTTCTACGTCGCCTTTCAATGCCGCAAACCCCTTCTCCTGCTCGACCGAAGCATCCAGAAGGTAAGCGGGGAGCATGCCGATATTCAATTCTTTCATCAGGCTCTCGGTCGAGGCCTCCGGATAATAAAGGTATGACGCAACGGCCCCAGGCAGATGATGCTTGATCGCCGCCATGTTCTTGGAGGTATCGCACGTCGAGCAGGAACGCGGGACGATCACCGTGACCTCAATGTGGGGGGCCTGGGTGAACTTGCAGGAAGCATGCATGGTCCCGGGATCGACGCAGGTGCCTATCGAATTCTCCATCTTACAGTTAGTATCAGAAAAACAGCGCGGGAGGATCTTTTTGACCTCGGGGTCATCGATGACCTTATCGGAAAGCCTCAGCTCCGCCGCCTTATAATCTATTATCCTGCCCTTCTTAACGGAAAAACTTAACGCCCCCAGGCGCCTCCCCTGCCAGGAAGGGCGCAGGATCAGGGTATCCCCCACCTTGGTGGAGATCTCTTCTTTCGCGCGGCTGTGGCCGATGATCAGGATATTGATCCCCGGGACCTGTTCAATGAGCTTAAGGTCCTGAACCTCTCCCTGGTGGCTTAAGACCAGGATGATCTCCGCGCCGTCTTTTTTAGCGTCCTGTATGGCACTGCGCAGGGCCACGGCAGGGTCTTCAAGCGTCATACCGGGGATCTTTTTCTGGGCGAAAAGCCCGGTAATACCGACGATCCCGACGTTTAAGCCTCCCGCTCTTTTGATCACATAGGGCTTGATCTTATGCAGGGCCGTCCCTTTTACGGGGAGGTTCGCCGAAAGAAAGGCAAAGCCCGCGCCCTGAAGCTTTTCGGCCAGAAACTCTTCTCCGAAATTGAACTCATCGTCGGCAACGCAGGCCGCGTCGTATTGCATCGCGCTCATCGCAGCGACCTGCACGTCGCTGCGCGCACGGTCAAGCAGGGTATTCTGCGAATATTCGTCCATCTGCCCGCCGGCAAAAAACCCCCCGGAATCCACCAGGATGAGATTATGGTTCTGGCTGCGCAGCTGTTTTACCAGGGCGGAACGCCGGGCAACGCCCCCGTCGGGTTCGATGGGGCAATTGCAGGGATAGAGCATCCCATGCGTCTCCCCGGTATATAAAAGGATGATCTCCTGGGCATACGCGGCAGCGCCTGCCGCAGACCCCAGCAGGAGCATCGCGCATAAGGCCGATAGGACCCGTATTCTCATATCTTCAGGACTTTCGCAGACAGGATGTTCTCGGTCTTGCGGATCTGGTCGATCAGTTCCGGCGGAAGCGGGCTGTCGATGTTCAGGACGCTGATAGTCTTACCGCCTATTTTTTCCCGGCCGAACGTCATGGCGGCGATATTGATATCGTGTTTCCCCAGAAGCGTGCCGAGGTTCCCGATGATGCCGGGCTTATCCAGGTTCTGGATAAGGAGCATGTCTCCGAAGGGGATCGCCTCGACGTAATAACCGTCGATCTTGACGACGCGGGGCTGTTTATTGGCGGAAAGCGTGCCGCAGATCTTGCGCGTTTCAAGGTCGGTCTTGACCGTCAACTCGATAAGGTTGACAAATTCGGCTTCTTTGGTGGATTTTGCTTCCTTGATCCCGATGCCGCGCTCCTTAGCCAGCGAAACGGCATTGATAAAATTGACCGTTTCCTTCAGGATCGGGGAAAGTATCCCCTTGACGACCGCCATGGTCAAAGGCGTTACGTCGTTTTTGGCCAGTTCCCCGCTGTAGGTAATGCCCAGCTCCTGGAAGCGCCCGTCAACAAGCTGGCTGCTGAAAGACCCCAGGCGCTCGCATAAATTTATGAAGGGCTCCATCACCCGGCACACCTCGGCCTCAAGGCAGGGATAATTGGCGGCGTTGCGTATCCCTTTACCGAGAAGAAAATCCCGGACGCATTCGGCGACCTCGATGGCGACGTTCACCTGCGCCTCTTCAGTCGAAGCACCCAGATGGCAGGTCGTAACCACGCTCTCAATCTTCAACAGCTCGTTCTCGGCATCGGGCGGCTCTTTCTCAAAGACGTCGATGGCGGCACCCGCGACCTTGCCTTCCTTGATCGCCGCCACCAATGCCTTCTCATCGACGATCCCTCCGCGCGCGCAGTTGACGATACGCACGCCTTTCTTCATCAACGCCAGCTCCTTGGAGGAAATGATATATTTGGTCTCCGTGGTCAGGGGCGTGTGCACCGTGATGTAATCCGAACGCTCGAACAATTCCCGCAGCTCCACGATCTCCACCCCCAGGCTTTCGGCGACCTGGCGCGACAGGAAGGGGTCATAGGCAAGCACCTTCATCCCGAAGGAAAGAGCGCGCTTGGCGACCTCCGTGCCGATCCTCCCCAGCCCCACGATCCCCAGGCTCTTATTGTACAGCTCAACGCCCATGAATTTTGAGCGCTTCCATTCCCCTTTTTTCATCGAGGCGTTTGCCTGGGCGATGTTGCGCGAAAGCGCCAGGATCATGCTCATGGTGTGCTCCGCGGTAGAAATGGTGTTGCACTCGGGGGTATTCATGAGGATAACGCCTTTCTGCGTGGCGGCCTCAAGGTCAACGTTATCAAGGCCGACGCCCGCGCGGCCTATCACCTTCAGGCGCGCGGCCTGCTGAATGACGTCCCGGGTGACTTTGGTGGCGCTGCGCACGATCAATGCCTCATAATCCTTGATCCGCTCTTTGAGCTGATCGGGCTTCAGGTCCGTGACGACATCGACCTGGCAGCCGGGCATCTCCCTGAGCAATCTTAATCCTTCTTCCGATAACGGGTCGCTGACGAGTATCTTCATTATTGCTTACCCCCTGCGAATACTTCTTCCGCCGCCCTGACTCCCGCGCCAAAGACAAAGGAATGCCCCATCTGATGCAGGACCTTCTCAAGGCAGGATATGCCTACGATAATATCAAACTCTCCGATGTGCCCCATATGCGCGACCCTGAATACCTTCCCCTTAAGCTCGGCCTGCCCTCCGGCGATGGTGACGCCGTAGGTATCGCGCATGGTCTTTACCAGCTTTTCACCGTCGATGCCCTGCGGCACCTTCACGGCGGTGACCACATCCGAAGCGGCTTTGGGCGCAAAGAGTTCTAAACCCAATGCCTTGACCGCGGCGCGCGTGGCATCTGCCATCGTGCGGTGGCGCGCGAAGATGTTCTCCAGGCCGTCGGCACGCATGAGCTTGAGGCTCTCTGCGAGCGCGATGACCAGGGAGATCGCCGGAGTAAACGGGGTATCGGTGCTCGCCCAGGCTTTACGGGCGCGGTTCAGGTCAAGATAATACCGGGGAAGCTTTGCCTGTTCGACCAGTTTCCAGGCTTTCGCGCTGACGGAAATAAACCCTAAACCCGGAGGAAGCATGAGGCCTTTCTGCGAACCCGACACGCATATGTCAACACCCCAGGCATCATTTTGAAGGTCGATGGCGCCCAGGCCGCTTATCGCATCCACGACCAGCAGCGCAGATGTGCCGCCGACGACTTTACCGATCGCCTCTATATCGTTGGCAACGCCGGTCGATGTCTCGCAGAGCGTGGTAAAGACCGCTTTTATGGCGGGACCTGCCTTGAGCCTCTTTTCGATCTCAGCGCTCAAGACGCCTTCGCCCCACGGCACGTCGATCACCTCGGCCTTGATACCATATGCCTTGCAGATCTCCGTCCAGCGTTCGCCGAATTTTCCTCCCTGGACCACCAGGGCCGTATCGCCGGCGCTCAAGGTATTTACCACTGCCGCTTCCATCGCCCCGGGCCCCGAGGAAGAAAGGATATAGACGTCGTTCTTCGTCTGAAAGACATATTTGAGCCCTTCGCCGACTTCCTTGAGCACTGCCTGGAACTGCGGGGTGCGATGATGTATGATAGGCTGTGCCTGCGCAAGGCACACTTCAGGCGGCAGGGGCGTCGGCCCGGGGGTCAGTAGATAATTTTTCTTCATGGAATGCTCCTTTTTATTTCTTTTTGCCGATTATCACTTCGTCAACCAAACCGTATTCTTTGGCTTCCTCCGCCGACATAAAATAATCGCGGTCGGTATCCTTCTGGATCTTCTCCAGGGTCATTCCCGTATGCAACGCCAATATCTCGTTGATCCGGTCACGCATCTTAAGGATCTCCTTGGCGTGGCGGGAAATATCCTCTGCCGGGCCCTGAACGCCTCCCCAGGGCTGATGGATCATGATCCGTGAATTCGGCAGCGTCTGGCGTTTTCCCTTCGTGCCCGCCGTCAACAACAAGGCCCCCATACTGGAGGCCTGGCCTACGCAGTAGGTGGCGACGTCGCATTTGACGAACTGCATGGTATCGTAGATCGCCAGGCCCGCCGTGACCGATCCTCCCGGAGAATTGATGTAGATGTTGATGTCCTTGGCAACGTCCTCCATCTGCAGGAAAAGCATCTGGGCGATGACCAGGTTTGCCACGTTATCGTCGATAGGGGTGCCGATGAAAATAATACGGTCCTTTAAAAGGCGCGAGTAGATATCGTAGGCACGTTCATACCCGCGGGACGTCTGTTCGATGACCATGGGGACAAGCGTCTGCATTTTCTCGCCGCTCATATATACCTCCGGTTTTAAGATTACGGCTGTTTCTTTATGAAGCGTGCCAATCCGCTTCCTTAAGCAACAATTCCAGGACCTGCTGGGACATCTGATCTTCCAGGGGGATATTTTCTTTCTTGGCTATCGCGGCCAGCACCAGGTAGACCTTGACCTGCTTTTTGGCCTGCGGCTGAAGCTTCTCGCGCATGGTGTTTTCCTGCTCCTGGATCTTCTCCCTGCTTACTCCCTGAAGCGCAAGGTCAAGCTTGGCCTGCCGCAGCAGCTCTTCCGACTGACGGGCGACCAGCGACTGAGGGAGTTTAAAATCCAACGCATCAACCAGGGTATCGACGAGGTGTGCTTCAATATTTTTGTGCTGCTGCTGTGATTTCTGCGCAAAAAGCTGGTTGGCGATCACCTGCTTTAATTCCTCCAGGGTCGGATACCCCAGGCTCTTGGCAAGGGCGTCATCCGCCGCGCTCAGCTTGCGCGATTCCTTCAGCGCGTCGATACTGCGCTGGACCTCATCGGGTTTGACCTCGATCTTCTTATATTCGACTTTTATCCCTTTATAATTCTTAACGTCCACTTCCGGCGCGATCTCCACCACCGCCTTAAAAGAAAGGGTGCTGCGCTCAAGCGCGACATCCGATATCTCGGGGGATTCAAGCACTTCCCAGCCTTCTTTCTTGACCGCCTCGTGGTAAATGTCGGGGATCAGTTCCTCCAGGACCATTTGGTTCGCGCGTGAGGAGAAATTCTTCTCCACGATATCGCGCGGGGCATGGCCCGGCCTGAAACCCGGGACCTTGGCCTCCTTGGTAATGCGTTCAAAGACCTCTTCAAATTTATTCTTTACCGTATCGCCTTCAAGGTGGATGGTAAGTTCCCGCCTGGTATCGTCCAATTTCTTCACTGCTGTCTTCATGGAAGTTTAGCTCCTCTTAAGTAGTTTACATGCTGAATTTTGCCCCAAGGTAGATCTCCCTGGCCTTGGGGTTGTTGATAAGGTCATCCGCCGTCCCGGAGATAAGGATGCGGCCGTCGGCGATCAAGTACGCCCGGTCGGTGATCGAAAGGGTCTCGCGCACATTATGGTCCGTCAGGAGTATGCCCAGGCCTTTATCTTTGAGCTCCCTGATGATCTCCTGGGCTTCGGAGACGACGATCGGGTCGATCCCCGAAAAAGGCTCATCGAGCAGGATAAAAGAGGGGTTGGTCACCAGCGCCCGGGTTATCTCAAGGCGCCTGCGTTCCCCGCCGGAAAGCGTATATGCCTTGCTTCTGGCAAGGTGCGATATCTTCAATTCATCGAGCAGCGATGAGAGCCTGTGCCTTCTTTCTTTCCTTCCTATCGGAAGGGTCTCCAGGATCGCCATGATGTTCTCTTCCACGCTTAATTTCCTGAATACGGAAGGCTCCTGCGCCAGATACCCTATGCCGTAACGGGAACGTTCGTGTATGGGAAGCCTGGTTATGTCCTGGTTATCGAAAACGATGGAGCCTTTCTTGGGAGGGACGACCCCGACCACCATGTAAAAGGTCGTGGTCTTTCCGGCGCCGTTAGGCCCCAGGAGCCCGACGATCTCACCGCGCTTGACAAGGATATCCACCCCCTTGACCACGTCCCTGCCGCCGTAAGATTTTTCCAGCCCCTTAATTTCCAAAAGATGCATTACCCATCCCCTCCGTGGAATAGATCACCAGCTTCGGTTTGCCGGAAAGCGTGATCTTCCTGTCCGCGGCCGTGTATGTCGCTTCATCGCTGAAAGAAACGTTCTCTCCCCGCACGATCTTGACGTTCCCGCGGGAGACTATCTTGTCGATCTTGCTGTTCATCTGCTGCATGCCGGATGATTCTTTGCTCCCGGCGCTTTCGGGCGCGGGGTCGCCGGCCAGGAAATACACGAACATCATATCGCTGTAGATCTGCATGTCCGTCCGGTCGACCTTGACATTCTTGTTAAAGACCGCGACGTTCTTTTCATAATCTATCTCCAGGGGGCCGTCACAGGTGATCACGGTCTTTGAAGTCTCCGAGGCCTCCTTTTGAGGGGTTTTCTCGGGAGGGTTTATATTTACGGTCACGTCCTTTTCAAGCGTTACCCGGTTAAGGTTCGGCTGTCCCGTTGCGCCGGCAGCGACCGCCACCATGTTCTGACGTTCGATATTCACCACGTCGCTGGTGCTCACCGTCTGGTTCTTCCTGTCCCAGTCAAGAGAGGCGGTCAGGAGCCTGGCCCCGGAAGAGGTGGTGACCACGACGTTCTGCTCAAGATGGACCCTTCCCTGTTCCTTGTTAAAATCGCCCTTATCGGCGCTGAGCTTGATCTGTTCTTTCTCCCCGTAGAGGTTTCCCACGATGTCGTTGAGCTTGATGACGTCGCTGAAGATATCCGCGGACTTGCCGGCAAGGTCCCAGGTCTTTTTGCCTTTGTCCCCGTAACCGGCAATGGAAAAATCGCTGATCTGCTGATCAGACGGCCCCTCGGGGACCTGCTCCCGCGCCGCCAAGGCAGGCGAAGACAGAGCCAATAAACCCGCGATAAGCGCCGCCGCCAGCGGCGGACATTTCCTATATATCATACGCTGCCACAGCCTCATGCCATTTCCCCTGGGCCTTTAATATCGTCTCGGCGACTTCGCGCACCGCTCCCCTTCCTCCGTGCCTGATGGTGATGTAGCGCGCGGCCAGCTTGATCTCGGGAGCCGCGTTGAAGACGGCGACCGGAAAACCCACGCGCTTCATCAGGCACAGGTCCACCAGGTCATCGCCCACAAAGCAGGCCTGATGGGCCTTGAGACCGAAGGTACGCAGGATCTTTTCCAGGACCTTGCTTTTGGGAGAGACATCCGCAAAGACCGCCTCTACCCGCATGTCGCGGGCGCGCGGCTTGATGCAGCGTGAACCCTTGGCCGTAATAAGGACGGTGGGGATCCCCGCTTTTTTCAAAAGGTACACCCCCAGGCCGTCATGCACGTCAAAGAACTTGGAATCTCTTCCCTTGGAATCGTATATGATCCTGCCGTCGGTCAGGACGCCATCCACATCCAAAAGCAGGATGCGTACATCGCGGGCAAGCTTCATGATGGTCTCTTCGATCGCAACACCCATGGCCTTTTACACCAGCCCCGCCCGCAGCAAGTCCTGCACGTCCAGGAGCCCTACCGGGCGCATCCGTTGATCGACCACCGGCACCTCGTCGATCTTTTTCTCCTGCAGCACATGCATCGCCTCTGCCGCAAGCATACCCTTCGTCACGACCCGGGGGTCGCGGGTCATCACTTCCTTGATCCTGCGGCCCGTCAGGTCTTTGTCGGTCTCAAGATGCCTTCGCAGGTCGCCGTCGGTAAATATCCCGACGAGCCTGCCCTTCTTATCCACGACCGTTGCCGATCCGGCGCGCGACTCGGTGATCTCAAGCAGGACTTCGCTCACCTTTTTCTCCTGGCCGACAATGGGGTTTCTCTTTCCGGTGCGCATGATGTCTTCAACCTTCAAAAGCAGGCGTTTGCCTAACGCGCCACCCGGATGAAAGAACGCAAAATCTTCCGCTTTAAATTCCTTGCACTCAAGGAGGCATACCGCCAGGGCGTCTGTCATGGCAAGCGTCGCGGTGGTGGATGCGGTAGGCGCAAGCCCCAGGGGGCAGGCTTCCTTTTTGACCGAAACGTCCAGCACGACGTCGCTGTAACGCGCCAGGAGCGATTGACTGTTCCCTGTCAGGGCGATGATGCGCGTTCCGATCTTCTTTAAAAGAGGCAGGAGCTGTTTCATCTCTTCTCCTCCTCCGCTGTTCGATATGATGACGACTAAATCCTGGGCCGTGACCCTTCCCAGGTCTCCGTGTATTGCCTCGGCGGTATGCAGAAACAGGCTCGGGGTGCCGGTAGAAGCCAAGGTAGCCGAAAACTTCTGGGCGATGATGCCGGTCTTTCCCATGCCGCTCACCACGACCCTGCCCTTGGTCTTCTGCATCAATTCAACCGCCTTGACGAAATGCCCTCCCACCCTGTCTTTGAGGCCTTTTACCGCGGCAGCCTCGATATCAAAGACCTGCCGGGCCCTGGCCACCATGTTTTTCATAGCCATAGCGCATCCTCGATCGACCGCACCTGCTTTAACAGTTTTTCCAGTTCTCTCAGATCTATCATGTTCGGCCCGTCGCAAAGCGCCTTATCCGGGTCATGATGCACCTCTAAAAATAAGCCGTCGCAGCCGAATGCCGCTGCCGCCCGGGTCAGCCCGGAAACAAACTCGCGCTGCCCGGAAGAGCAGGTGCCTTTGCCTCCGGGAAGCTGCACGCTGTGAGTGGCATCATAGACGACCGGATACCCGAATTCCCGCATGATCTTAAGGCTGCGCAGGTCCGAAACCAGGTTATTATAGCCGAATGACGCGCCGCGTTCGGTCAGGATGATCTTTTTGCTGCCGGCACGCTCAGCTTTTTTCAGGATCGGCAGGATATCCCAGGGCGCCAGGAACTGGCCCTTCTTGATATTGACCACCTTGCCGGTCTTTGCCGCGGAAAGCAGGATATCCGTCTGGCGGCACAAAAGCGCCGGTATCTGAATGATATCCAGCACCGCGGCTGCCTTTGCGATCTCGCTGCGGCAGTGCACGTCGCTGAGCACCGGGACCTTAAGCTGTTTTTTTACCTTGCGCAAAACCGCAAGCCCCTTGGCCAGGCCCGGGCCGCGGAACGACCCGGCAGAAAGGCGGTTTGCCTTGTCAAAACTCGATTTGAAAACAAAGGGCATGCCGCAGGAGCGCGCGATCTCTTTTATCGCGGCCGCTGTTTCCAGGCATGACTTTTCGGATTCGATCACGCACGGGCCGGCAATAAGGACAAGCGGCCTTTCCCCTCCGATCGCGATATCCCCTATTTTAACTTCGCGCATTTTCTTTTTCCCTGTTCAACGCATCTTTGACCTTCTCCAGGTCCTCGGGCACGTCCACTCCGATCGTGTCATAGGAAGTCTCGATGACCTTGATACGGAAACCTTCCTCAAGGACCCGCAGCTGCTCCAGGCATTCCGTTGCCTCAAGCCGGGAAACCGGCAGGTTCTTGAAGGTAAAAAGGAAATCCTTGGTATAACCGTAGAGCCCGATGTGCTTGTAATAAAGCGGGGACTCAACTCCTGAATTGGCCGCTTTAAACGGGATCGCCGCGCGCGAGAAATAAAGCGCGAACCCGTTCTTATCCGTTATGACCTTGACCACGTTGGGATCGTCGGCGTCCCGGAGGCCTTCGATCCTGCGCATGATCGTTGCCATGGAAACCGTATGATCAGAAAGGAGCGCCCTCGCTACGGCGTCTATCATCGTAGGATGGACCAGGGGTTCATCCGCCTGGATGTTGACCACGACCTTGACATCCAGGGGGTTGACCACTTCGCTGATCCTGTCGCTGCCCGAGGCGTGGCCCTTGGATGTCAGCGCGACCTTTGCCCCGAAACCCTTGGCCACATCGGCCACCAGCTCGTCATCACAGGCGACGATCAGATCATCCAGCGCGTGCGCCTGGCGCGCCCGTTCCCAGACATGCTGCAGCATGGGCTTGCCCAGGATATCCGCGATGACCTTTCCCTGAAACCTCGTCGATGAATACCGCGCGGGTATGATCCCTACAACATCCATATTATGAGATCCCTTCCAGTAATTCTTTACTCGTGGTCACGGCGGTCCCGACCTTGCCCACGACTATGCCGGCCGCGAAATTGGCCAGGTGCGCCGCTTCTAATTTTGTGGCGCCGGAGCAAAGGCCGAGCGTAAACGTGCTGATCACCGTATCGCCGGCGCCGGAAACATCGAACACCGCCTGCGCGACGGTCGGTATATGGGTGAGCCTGCCGCTGCGCTCAAAAAGCTGCATCCCGTGCTCTCCCAGGGTCACCAGGATCGATTCCAGCTCCAGGTAGGTGAGGATCTGCCGAGCCGCCGCATCCACGTCCTTATCGGAGAAAAGCCGGTCGTTGTTCAGCGTAAAGCGGTTGGTCGTATCCTTGATCTTAAGGTTGCGTATGGCGTTCTCCAGCTCTTTGCGGTTCGGGGTAATGCAGGTCACCCCCTGGTAATACTGGAAATTCTCTTCCTTCGGGTCGACGTTAATGACCTTTTTATGCTTTCGCGCCAGCGCGATCAGCTCTTCCAGGAGCGATATATTGATGACGCCCTTGCCGTAATCCTCGATGACCACGGCGTCATAGCGGTGGATGTTCTTGCGCATAAATTGCAGGATGCGCCTGTTAAGCTCCTGCGGCAGGGGGTCGGTGTGCTCCCAATCAACGCGCACCACCTGCTGATGTCCGGCGAGGATCCGGGTCTTTACCGTCGTGTGCCTGCGCGATTCGATGAAGATCCCTCCCGTGGGGATCTTGCGTTTCTTAAGCTCGTGGAAGAGCATCCCGTTGTTCTTGTCGTTTCCCGTGACGCCGACAAGCAG
>JAQTNB010000016.1 GCA_028714055.1 Candidatus Omnitrophota bacterium | reverse complement strand
TGGAAAGCTCCTGCTCCTGCATGACCGCGGAAAGCACCTGGCGCTCCAGGACCGAGAAACGGTTGGAGTTGATGAGCGCGGTGACCAGCATCTCCCGTAACCCCGAGCCGATCGCCCCTCCTGCCTTAGCCGCCTTGACGTCAAAGTCGGCGACCGCGATACGGGCCTTCGGCCCCGAGTAGGGCGGCAGGGCTGCTGCCCCGGCGGGATTATCCACCTGGGCAGAGGGCTGGGTAAGCGAAGCGCAGCCCGCGATGAATACGAACGAAAGAAGCACAACCGATAAAGAAACTACCCTTTTCATTTTATTTTCCTCCGGTATCTTTGCCCAGGGCATTGACAATCTTGACCGCCAGGTCGTCTGCGCCGATCTTTAAAGCCTCTCTGCCTCCGGTAATGACATCCATGTGCGCCGAATGCCCCGCGGATTCAAAGAAGGCCATGGTCTTCCCGTCGCTTACGCGGATGAGTTTCGCGGAAAGGTTGGCAAAACAGGAACGCATGCTCGACTGCGGCACATTCCCCCCCGCGGAAGCAACGGCCTTGCCCACAACCACATAATCCGCCTTGGATAATTCCCCTAATTGCAGGGAAGTCTTTTCGGAAATATCGACCGTCCGGAAAGCAGGCTTTTTTTCCAGCTTGCCGCTCACCGCTATGGGGTCAATGACCCCATAGCCCGCCGCCAGCAGCTGCTGCGCGATCGCCCCTTCGGTAGCCGAAAGGTCGACTTCGCTTGCCCACCAGGCACGCTGCGGGCCCTCGATGTTCTGCTCCGAGATCAGCAAGATCACGTTTTTGCCGTCTGCGGCAAAACCTACGGCAGCCAAACTTCCCAACAACAGGACCGTCAAGATCAGCGCGCATGCTTTCATCTTTCCTCCTTGAAAAATGCTTCTTTAAATATATATAAAAATACCCCTGCTGTCAACACTCCTTATAGCAGCGCGGATAACTCCGCAAGGCTCCTTATAACGGCGTAAGGCTTGACCCTGGCTATGGCAGCCCGGCTGCTGGAACCGGTGGAAACGATGATGGTCTTGACCCGGGCCCTCTTTCCTGCCTGGGCATCGATAACCATATCCCCCACAAAAACGGTATGCCGGGGGCCGGTTTTCAGCCGCCGCATGATGTTGCGCAGGATCTCCGGATGGGGCTTGATATTCTTGAGCCTGTCGGAACAAAGCACGTAATCGAAATACCCGGCGATCTTAAGGTGCCGGATAAGTATGCGCGCAAACCTTGTCGGCCGGTTGCTGGCAACGGCAAGCTTGATGCTTTTGCGTTTCAGGCGCGCAAGGACAGAACGCGCGCCTTTTAAAAGCCGCGATTTACGCCTGAGGCTTTCCCGGTGATGCCTGCGGTATGCCGCAAGCACGCGTTTTAAGTCCCGGGCCCGCACGAAAGGCGCAATGAGGTTTTTGTCTCCCCACCCCACGGCGGCGCGGATGATGCCCGGCGCCTGAACAGGGTAACCGCCCGCGCGCATCGCATAATTGAAACTCTCGATGATCGCCGGATAGGCGTTGACAAGGGTGCCGTCAAGGTCAAAGATAACCAGCCTTACGTCGCTGATCTTCATTGTAAAAAAGGAAAAGGCAGGTCTGTTCTTTACCCTGCCTTCGCGCTTACAAAAGGTCTCAAGGGCCCTGCGCCTATTCCAAGGCCGCGGGAGGATTGAGATCCTGCGGTTTTTCTTCGTAGATGTCCTGGGGCTTTTCAACGCTGACCGCCTTGGCGAGATTCTGCCCGTCGGCACCCAGGATATAATCGATACTCACGGAATCAAGAGGCTTGATCTCTTCGAGGGAAACGACGTTCTCATATATCGTCTTTGTATCGACCGCCACAAGCATCTCTTTCTCCATGTCGGTCTCATAATCAAGGTACCTGACGGCGATCTGGCTCTTGGAGGGATCGACCGATGCGACTTCCCCCCAGATCCAAAGCAAATTCGCTTCAGAGGCGCTCTCCTCTTCCAGTATGACATCCTCCGCCGCAAAGGCCGACACCATAAACAGCCCTGCCACAGCCAAAACCACGGCACCGAAGCCCAGGTTCTTTAAAGACGACATTTTACTCCTCCTTGATAAGAACATAATGCAAAATACTCTATCACGCGCCGCAGGCTTTGTCAAGCCAAGCAACGGCAAAGGTCAATGATACAGAGGGACGAAGACCAGCGCCAGCCATACGATACAGGTGGTTAACAGGCCGATAGTCATCCCGATCCAGAACCAGCGAAAAAAGGTGATATGTATGTTACGCTCTTTTTCAAGGATGCCGAGGGCAACGATATTGGCGGTGGAACCGACAAGCGTAATATTGCCGCCAAAGCACCCGCCAAAGAGCAGTGCCCACCAGAGGGGCTGAAGATTAATGTTCAACGATTGAAAACCCTGGATGACAGGGATAAACGCGGCGACCAAAACCACGTTATCTAAGACGCTTGAGCCGATGCTGGAGATCCAAAGGACGATACCGATGAGCACCGCAAGGCTGTTGCCGGCCAGGGAAACAAGTCCCCGCGCCAACACATCCGTAGCGCCGGTGTATTTGAGCGTGCCTGCCTGGGCAAAAAGGAGCATAAAGAACAGGAGTGTCCACCATTCCACGTCTTTTTCGATGAACTCACGGGCCTTACGCCATTTCCAGGCCATGACAGAGCCGCTGGAAAGCAGCGGGACTATCAGGAGGATCGTATTCGGCTCTAAGCCCAGCAAGAGCTCCAGGCGGTGGTGCAACGCGATAAAGAAGAGCGTCGCGCCGAAAATCACCAGCCCCATCCTCAATTCTTTCTCCGGCGGGACCGAGATGAGCTTAACCAGGATATCGTTGGCGCCTAATTCATCCATCTGCCGCTGAAGGTGCGCAATGGTCTTTTTATACCATTGCAATACCACTGAGATCAGCACCGTCAGGCAAACCAGCATCAAAGGGAA
Source organism: Candidatus Omnitrophota bacterium (assembly GCA_028714055.1). Classification (GTDB taxonomy): domain Bacteria; phylum Omnitrophota; class Gorgyraeia; order Gygaellales; family Profunditerraquicolaceae; genus JAQTNB01. The sequence continues at coordinate 8,298 of JAQTNB010000016.1, read as the reverse complement.
GGCTTTGGAAATAAAATCCTCGAAGGTCAGGCCGGACTTAGTGGCGATAAGTATGCCGATGGGGTTGCCGAGGACCGTTCCGCTTGAGCCGATATTGGTGGCAAGCACCGAGATGATCAAAAACGGCGTAGGGTCGACCTCAAAATAATCGCATATCTCAAAGATCGCGGCGACGATAAATATGATGGAGGTCACTTCGTCCACCGCGCAGGCAAGGAGCGCTGAGATACAGGAGATAAAAATGATAAATTTACGCGCGGTAAGGTTGGGGATCCTCAGGATCAGGCTGACCAGCCACGCAAAAAATCCGGCATCCTTAAGCAGGCCCACCAGAACCATCATCCCGACTAAGAACAGAATGACCTCAAGGGAGGCAAATTTGATAATATTATCGAGGTCGATTGTTTTGGTGATCAGCAGGATGGAAGTGCCGAAAAAAGCAAAGGTGAGCCTGAAACTCCAGAAAAAAAGCGTCCCCAGGATCGAGGCGGAGAATATCGTAACGGAGGTAGCCTGGTGGAGCGAAAGCCCCCCCCGGATGCCCAACAACCCAAGACCCACTGCTACGATGATAAGGGTGAGGAATTTTTTCAGCATGCAGGGATTAACTCTCCGATTCCCTGGTAAACGCCCGCAGGACATCCCCCCGGGAGACCAATCCGGCTACCGTGCCGGCCTTATCCACGACCACGATCCTGCGGATCTTCTGGGTCAGCATCATGCGGGCGACTTCGCAGAGGGTCGTATCCTCGCCGGTAACCACCACTGTTTTTCGCATCAGGTCGGAAACCTTCAGGTTCGCGAGCTCGGAAAATTTTTTCTTGGTCGATTTGGGATTTTCCTCGTAAACAAACCTTCCCACCTTATCAATATAGCTGGGAAGGATACTGCCGAGTATTTCTTTTTCGGTAAACATCCCGACCAGCTTACCGCCGGCATCAAGGACCGGCAGCCCGCTGATCTCCATCTTCTGCAAGACCCCCAATGCCTCTTGAGCGCTCATTTCGGGAGAAAGTGTCGTGACTTCGGTGGTCATGATCTCTTTGACCTTCATGGCAGCACCTCCTTTAAAACAACTCTCGCCTACCCGAGGGCTTCACGCACCCTGCGCTTAAGCTTCGTATATATCAACGCCGCGCATACCGCTTTTAATGTATCGCCGATAATAAACGGCAGGAAACCGATGACAAAAGCCGCCCGCAAACTTGTTGCGCTTAGGTATTGAAGCCACAAGGTCCCGCAGGCAAGGATGATCATCGAGGCGGCGGTAAACAACGCCGAGAGCGCAATAATGTTCTTTTCTGCGGCCCTGATAAAACTGCCGGTAAAAAGCGCCGCCGCGATAAATCCGGCGAGGTATCCGCCGGTAGGCCCCAGGAAATAGACAAGCCCCGCTCCTCCCTGCGTGAATACCGCCAATCCCGATGCGCCCGACAACACATACAGCCCCTGGACAGCCCCTCCCCAGCCGGCGCCAAGCATCGCCGCAGATAAAAGCACAAAAAAAGTCTGCAGCGTCAGCGGCACCGGGGTAAACGGCAGCGGGATACGCACAAAGGCCCCCAGGCTCATGAGGATGACGAACGTTCCCGTCATAAACAGGCGGGAGGCAAACCTTCCGGCAAAAACCTCTTTTTTCAAAACAGCGGTTATCATATCTTCTCCTTTTTGTATCATGCTGATTGTCCGCATAGTGAAGCCCGCGGCCTCCTCCCCTCTCGAAAGACACAATTACATACCTCCCCGGGTTTAAACCCGGGGATTCCTGTCGGGGGATTGAGTTTATTATACCTTAAAATCGGCATTAGTAAAGCCTGAGGGGCGCCTTCTAAAAATAAACAAGGGGCCAAGGTAGACCCTTAAGCCCCTTTAACGGCCGGATCGTTACGGCTTATTCTTTGGCGATCGCGAGGGTGATCATGCCCGCCAGGATCAGGAACAAACCGATGCAGCCCCTGACCACGATAAGCAGCTCTCCCCGCCATTGATAAAGCGCCAGCGCGCCCAAGGCCAAAAAGGCCAGCCCAAGGAGCATCTTAAAAACGACCCAAAACGCCTTTGCGCCGTCCGGCTTTACCTCTTTCTTGATCTCTTCTGCCATCTTAGCCACCCCCTTTCACGCTTGGCTTACTCTTCCATCTCTTGTGTATCCAGCCCCACTCTGCCGGGTACTTTTTGATATACGACTCGATAATATGGGTAAGGTCCTGGATGACCTTGAACACCGCTTCTTCGCCGCGCACACCTTCAGGCACCCAGAAGGGGTCTTCAAAGACGATCTCGTGCGTATCGTCAGGCTGCCTGAGGATAAAACACGGCAGAAGCGCGGCACCCGTCCGCTGCGCAAATATCGCCGGCCCGGTGGCCGTAGCTGCCTTGATGCCGAAGAATTCCACGAATACGCCGCCGGTGCCGAAATTCTGGTCGATCGGGATAAAGATGATCTCGTTCTGGCGTAACGCCCTGATCGTTTCATCGACGCATTCCTTGCGCGGCTGGCTGTATATCGTCCTGACGCCGTAGCGCTTGCGTTTTTTAACAAATATCTTTTCTACCCTGGCATCGTGCATCGGCCGCATGATCCCGCCTGCCCGGTACCCTTCCAGGCACAGGCGCCCCAGCAGTAATGGAAAATTTCCGAAATGCGCGCTTACCAGGACCACGCCCTTTCCTGCCGCCAGTGCCTGGTCCAAGCGTTCTTTGTGCACCAACCGGACCTGTTTCTTCATCACCGCGGGCTTATCGATCAAGTACATGAGCTCTATGCTGGATTTTGCCATATACGCAAAGCATTGCCTGGCTATCTGCTCGCGCTCGGCCTCCGACTTTTCGCTGCCAAAAGCGATCTGCAGGCTGGCCAGGGCGATCTTGCGCTGCTTGACCGCGCAGACGTAGCCGATACGGGCGATACCCGAGGCAAACCCGTAAAGCAAAGGAGCGGGCAGAACATTGACAATAAACGAGACCCCGCTTAAGCCGAGCCAGGCAAAAAAATGTGAAATACTTTTTCGTATCTTCTTGGCATCCATGTTTTTTTAAACGGCGGTCAACGTTTGTACCCGATGGTGCGCAGGAATTTGCCGCGCCAGGCGATGTCTTCGGCGTTCTCGATACCTTTGGGCTTGAGGCCGTCGATCACTCCCATGATGCCGCGGCCGCTTTCGGTCTCGGCGACAACCACTTCCAAAGGATTGGCAGAGGCGCAGTAGATGTTACAGACCTCGGGGATCCCTTTTATGGCGTTCAGCACGTTGATCGGATATGCCTCCCTCATAAAGATAATGAAGCTGTGGCCGCAGCCGATCTCCAGGGCGTTCTCTTCGGCAAGTTTCTTCAGGTCGGGGTCGTTGCCTTCGGACCTGATCTTGCAAGCGCCCGATGACTCCGCGAATGCTACTCCGAATTTGATCCCCGGGACATTCCCCACCAGGCACTCATACAGGTCTTCGACGCTTTTGATAAAATGGCTCTGCCCGAGCACGGTATTCACGTCATCGGGCTTGCGGACCTTGACGAGCTTGAACTCAAGCATACCTGCCTCCCTGCGCTTTTAATGCGGTTTATTGTAACATACCGGCACGGGTAAATCAACCGTTGCCATTTATTGCCGCGCGCGGTATAATCCCTTTTATGGTTTCAAAAGGCGCTAAAGAATACGCGGCAATCAAGCTGATACTCTTCTGGATACTCCTGCTTAACTGGGGGGTAGCCGCGGCAAAGATCATCTACGGGCTTTTAAGCCGCTGCACCAGCATGACCGCCGACGGCATCCATTCTTTTGCCGACGGCGCCTCCAATATTATCTGCCTGGTCGGGATCTACCTGGCTTCCCAGCCTACGGACAGCGACCACCCCTACGGCCACAAGAAATATGAAACGTTTTTCTCGCTCGGCATCGCCATACTCCTGTTTCTCGCCGCATTTAATTTAGGGAGGGAAGGCATCAGCCGCCTCTTCCATCCGGTATTGCCCGATATTGACACGGGGAGCTTCCTGGTCATGCTGGCAACAATGATAGTCAACGTCGCGGTCATGCGCTACGAATACAAAAAGGGCAAGGAACTGCAAAGCGACCTGCTCGTTTCCGATTCCCTGCATACCCGGGCGGACCTCCTGACCTCTTTATCGGTCGTCATCACCCTGGTTGCCGTTAAGCTGGGATACACGTTCATCGACCCGGTCGCCACGCTCCTCATCGCGGCATTTATCACCTTTGCCGGATTTGAGATCATGAGGGAAGGCGCGCGAGTACTCTGCGATTCCGCTCCGATCGACGACATCAAGCGGATCACCGACATCATCATGAGCGTCGAAGGCGTACAGGCATGCCATAAGATACGCTCGCGGGGAAGGCCGGACGATATTTACCTGGACCTGCATGTGCAGGTAAAGCCCAATATGCACATAGACCGGGCGCACCGCATCAGCTATGCCATCGAGGCAAAGCTGAAGGAGGCGATCCCGGAAATCAGCGATGTCGTCGTGCACATGGAACCGAAGGAAGAGTAAAGCCCGCGCAGGACAAATGCCGGCCCGAAACGCCGAATAAAAAACTTTTTAACGATACTGCAGGTATTCTAACGGTTCCTGTGCCGTGCCGTTTTTGTGCACCTCAAAGTGCAGGTGCGGCTGCATACCAGGATAATTGGCATTGCCGGTCTTGCCGACCGCTCCGATCGTCTCACCCTGCCTGACAAACTCGCCCTCCCGGACATACTGCTCGGAAAGGTGCCCGTAGAGCGTCGAGATCCCGCCGGAATGTTTTATCACGACATAGTTACCCATACCGCGGGGCTGATTCGTGCTCACGCTTACCCTTCCCGAACGCACCGCATACACGGGAGTGCCGATCGCCGCCAGGAGGTCTACCCCCCGGTGCATCCTGTTACCGCTGCGCTTAGTCCCAAAATGCCCATCTCCCATAGTATCCGAACGGATAATCAGGTCCGACCGGTATGCGATAGGGCAAAGAAAGTAGTGCTTATCCAGCAGCGTAAGGCTCACCGCCAGGTACACCGGCAGCGCGGCCAGAATAAAGAAAATGATTTTTTTCATATTTTGGATTTCTTGAAAATGCGTATTATACCATAGAGCGACAGGATGAGGCAAAGAATAATAAAGCGGTCTCCGTAACGGGTATACAAGGTCAAGTTATCTGCGGGGGATGAAACGATTGCGGCGGTTGAAAATCCGGTGGTGAAGATATTTGTCTTGTCCCTATCCTGGACCAAGGCATAGCATCTGCCTTCGGGAGAGATAAATCCGGAGATCCCGGTATTGGCGGCGCGCACAAGGTAACGCCTGTTCTCAACCGCCCTCATCACCGAAGCCTGCAGGTGCTGTTCGGCTGCCGGGCTTTTTTTATACCAGGCATCATTGGTAATATTGACCAAAAAACCAGCGCCGCGCTGCACAAACCTGCGCGAAAGCTCCGGGAAGAGGTCTTCAAAACAGATAAGCGCAGAAAACTTTGCCGCGGTATCGCTATCCGGCACAGGAAGCGAGAATAGCGTATAGGCTTTGCCCTGCTCGATATCGCCGATCGGAGCGATCGTTTCCAGGAAAGGGAAGATATCCCTTAACGGGATGTATTCTCCGAAAGGCACAAGGTGCAGCTTATCATAGCGGCCGCTTAACCCCCCTGCCGCATCGATAAACAGCGCGCTGTTAAAATAACGGTCTCCCTCGCGGACCACGCTTCCGATCAAAAGCGGCAAGCCGCTGCTGCGGGCGATCCCGAAGATCTCCTTAAAAAGCTCGGTGTCTTCGCCGAGAAAAACCGGACTTGCCGCTTCCGGCCAGACGATGAGCGCGGGCCCGCTTTCTGCGGCAAGGCGGGTAAGCTCCCTATACCTGGAGATGATCTCATAGCGCGCGCCGGGGGCCCATTTAAGTTCCTGCGGGATATTCCCCTGGATCACGGAAATTTTAAGGGGCCGATAGCCGACGGTCGACGGTCGATGGTGTAACGTATAGAAACCGTAGCAAAATACCGCGGCCAGGATGACCACGGCGGGAAATGTTTTTTTTGCGGCGCGGATAAGATCTGGCCGTTCCCGCCAGCCAGCATACGCGGCAAAATTAAACATGACCAGCAGAAAAGAAACCCCCCACGACCCGGTGATATCGGCGACCTGGATCAGAGGGATATTGAGATACTGGGAATACCCCAGGAGCGCCCAGGGGAACCCGCTGAAGAGATACGAACGCGCGTATTCAAGCATCACCCAGGACGCGGGAATAAAAATTACCTGCCCTCCCCTCCTCTTGCCGAATAAAGACACGCAGAGCCCGAATATTCCCCAGAAGCAAGACAGGTATAAAACCAAAACAAACGTCCCCAGGGCAGTAACATGGACAAGCCAGTAGATCAGGCCTCCCCAAAACACAAAACCGTGCGCATACCCTAAAAGGAATGCCTCAAATCTTTCTTTGCCTTGCAGCGCTTTAAAAAAAGGAAGGAAGGCGACCCATGCGCACCACTCAAAGTTAAAGGGAGGAAACGCCAGAAGCAGCAAGATGGCGGATATAAAACAGAGGGAAAGGTCCTTCCCCGATAATGCCGGGAACGGTACCCTGTTTATGAGGCGGCGCCGCAGCATTTCTTGTATTTTTTCCCCGAACCGCACGGACAAGGGTCATTACGCCCGACCCGGGGGGAATCCTGCTGTTTTGCTACCGGGGCAGAAGCCTTGGCAGCCGGAACGCGCGGCAAAGGCCCTCCGGGAGGCTCGGCCTGGAATGTCTGAGCCTCGGGATGGACCATCTCCGTGGAGAGGGAGCTGAAGACTCCCTTAAATTGCTGTGGTTTTACCGGTTGAAGCCTGAAAAGCACTTCCAGGGCTTCTTCCTCGATACCCAGGATCATCTGGTTAAAATACGTGAATGCCTCACGCTTATATTCGATCAGGGGGTCGCGCTGCCCGTACGCGCGCAGGCCGATACCCTCTTTAAGATTATCCATTGCATAAAGGTGGTCTTTCCACTTGCTGTCAATGATCTGCAGGAAAACCGTGCGTTCAAGATTTCTCAGTAAATCCGCTCCGATCTGCGCTTCTTTTTCTTCATAGATGCGCCTCACCAGCCCGGCCAGCTTCTCTTCTAACTCCTGCCTTCCGAGCCCCGCAAAAAACGCTTCATCCGCCTCCAGCCCGAATTTAAGCTTCAATGCCACTTGCAGCCCCGGCACATCCGGCTCAACCGTATTGATGCTTTCCGGTATGTACTGCGCGACCACCTCGCCGATTATCCTGGAGGAGAGTTCCGCTATGTGGTCCTTAAGCGATGCTCCGTCCAGGACCTCTCTTCGCTGGCCGTAAATGATCTCGCGCTGTTTGTTCATCACGTTGTCGTATTCCAGAAGATGCTTCCTGATCTCGAAATTATGCCCCTCCACGCGCCTCTGGGCGATCTCGATGGACTTCGTCACCCACCCATGCTCGATGACCTGCCCTTCTTCAAGGCCGAGTTTCTCCATCATGCCGATGATCCGCTCGGAACCAAAAAGCCGCATCAGGTCGTCACTCAAAGAAACATAGAACCTTGAAGCCCCCGGGTCTCCCTGCCTGCCTGAACGGCCGCGCAGCTGGTTATCGATGCGCCGCGCCTCGTGCCGCTCGGTGCCCAGCACATGCAGGCCTCCCTGCTCCACTACTTTTTTGTGCTCTTCAGCCGCTTCCTGGCGGCACCTGGCCAGGGTCTTCTTATATTCATCAGGATAGGCAGGGTCATCAACCGGAAACTTTTGCCTGACAAGGGTCCTGGCCATAAACTCGGGGTTCCCTCCCAGGAGGATATCCGTGCCTCTTCCCGCCATGTTCGTGGCGATGGTAACTGCCTTAAACCTTCCTGCCTGCGCCACGATCTGCGCTTCCTGCTCGTGGTATTTGGCATTCAATACCTGGTGCGTAACCCCTCTGCGCTTGAGCATCTCGGAAAGCCGCTCGGATTTATCGATCGAGATGGTGCCGACCAGGACCGGCGCTCCGGCTTCATGCAAACGGGCTATCTCATCGGTCACCGCGGAGAATTTTTCTTTTTCCGTCTTGTAAACGCGGTCGGGAGAGTTCTGGCGGATCAGCGGCCTGTTGGTGGGGATGACCACGACATCCAGCTGATAAATGCTTTTGAATTCCCCTGCCTCGGTGAAGGCGGTACCGGTCATCCCTGCCAGCTTCTCATACATGCGGAAATAATTCTGGAAGGTGATCGTCGCCAGGGTCTGGTTCTCCCGTTCGATGCGCATCCCTTCCTTGGCCTCCACCGCCTGATGTATCCCGTCAGACCAGCGCCTGCCGG
>JAQTNB010000015.1 GCA_028714055.1 Candidatus Omnitrophota bacterium | reverse complement strand
CGAGAAGGCGGTCGAATCTTTTCAAAAGGCCCTAAAGCTGCGCCCCAAGTATCCGGGAGCTAATATGAGCCTCGGGGATATCTATTCTGCCTGGGGAGACCTGGAAAAGGCTGTTGAGTTTTATAAACGGAGCATAGAACGCCGCCCGAATTATGCGGATGCTTACGTGAGCATGGGCAATGCTTACTTTGGCCTCGGTAACCCCGAAAAAGCCGTCGAATGTTTCCAGCAGGCTATCCGCCTGCGCCCCAACTACCCGGATACGTACAAGGGCCTGGGTAATCTCTATTCCAGCCAGGGTAATCCCGATAAAGCCATCGAATATTTCCAGCAGGCAATAGCCTTGCGCCCCAACTACCCGGATGCCTATATGAGCCTGGGAGATATCTACGCCAGCCTCGGTAATTACTCAAAGGCAATTGAATCTTTCCAGAAAGCTTTACAGGTCGATCCTAATTTTACGGATGCATATCCCAGCCTCGGGTATGTCTATATAACCATCGGGGACACAGATAAAGCCGTCGAATGTTTTCAAAAAGCGATCCGCCTTCGCCCCAATTCCCCGGATGTTTACATGAGCCTGGCGAACATTTATTCCAACCGCGGCAATTATCCGCAGGCCATCGAATGTTTTCAAAAGACGATCCGCCTTCGCCCCAATTACCCGGACGCCTATATGAGCCTGGGGGATATCTATGCAAGCCAGGGGGACTACCCGAAAGCAATCGACTATTTTCAGCGGGCTCTGCAGATAAACCCTAATTTTGCGGACATTTATCCCAATCTCGGCTATATCTATTCTGGCCTCGGAGATTATGATAAAGCCATCGAATGTTTCCAAAAGGCGATCCGCCTGCGCCCCAATTACCCGGATGCGTATGCGGCGCTCGGCAATATCCATGCAAACCTCGGCGATCATTCCAGGGCCATAGAAGCTTTCCAGCAGGCCATCGCTTTACGCCCCAATTACCCGGATGTTTATATGGGGCTGGCAAATCTTTACTCCGGTAAAGGAGATAATGATAAAGCGATCCAATCCTTCCGGGAGGCCCTGAAGATCCGCCCCAATTATCCTGACGCCTATCTTGGGCTGGGTAATATCTACTCCGGGCTTGGGGATTACGATAAAGCCATTGAGTGCCTCCAGGAAGCCATCCGTCTTCGTTCCAATTACCCCGATGCTTATATGACCCTGGGTGACATCTATTTAAACCTGGGCAAATACGATAAAGCACTGGGTTGTTTTGAAAAGGTCGTGCATTTTAAGCCTTCCTATGCCGAAGCCTATGCAAGCCTGGGCCGGGTCTATAAGCAAAAAGGGGATAAGCAGAAGGTATCAAAGCAGATCAAGAAGCTTGAGGCGCTGCACCGGGAAGACCTCGCCGCAGAATTGAAGCAATATATAGGGCAATAGCGCTCCATTATAAGCCGGTCCTTTATTGAAAACCTATTCCTTTCTCGAACATACCGCAGATATCGCCATCCGCGTCAAAGCCAGGACATTGAAAACCCTTTTTAAGAATGCCGCCTTGGCGATGTTCGATATCATGGCCGAAAAGAAAACCCGCCATGCGCGGGAGAAGGTTTTGTATGTCACGGTAAAAGCGGATTCCCTTGAAGACCTTCTTGCCCGTTGGCTCAATGACCTCCTCTCCCTATCTTCCGCGAAGTCATTCATATGCAGCCGCATAAAGATAGAGTCGGTGAGCGCGCAGGCGCTTAAGGCAAAAGTCTTTGCGCGCGGCATATCCGCATACCGCCTGCGTACCGAGATCAAAGCAGTCACCTACCATGAGCTGAGCATCCGCAGAAGAGGCTCTCTGTGGACGGGGAAGGTCGTGTTCGATGTCTGAAATGCGCGAATGCAGCTTAGAGAAGATCGACGATTACCGTTTCAGGATACCCAGGTCCTACAAGCCTGGGATGCGCGTCCCGGGGATCGTTTACGCGGATGAAAAGCTACTCAAGGATATCCGCCGGGATAAGGCCGTCGAGCAGGTGGCCAATGTCGCGTTTCTTCCGGGGATCGTCAACGCCTCCCTTGCCATGCCGGACATACACTGGGGGTATGGGTTCTGTATCGGAGGAGTAGCGGCGACTGATATCGATGCCGGAGGGGTCATTTCTCCCGGAGGGGTTGGTTATGACATCAACTGCGGGGTTAGGCTCCTGAAGACGGAATTTGAATACGAAGAGATAAAGGATAAGATACAAGAACTTACCCTGGCGCTTTTTTCCGATATCCCTTCGGGCGTCGGCTCAAAAGGGGATATCAAGGTCAGCGCCAGGGAGGAAAAAGAGATCTTGTTGAAGGGCTCTGCCTGGGCAGTGGCAAAAGGATGGGGGACTGAAGAGGACCTTGCGTGCACCGAAGAGCGCGGCGCAATCGTCGGCGCAGACCCCTCGGTCATATCCGATCGCGCCTATGAAAGGGGCAAGGCGCAATCAGGCACGCTTGGCTCAGGCAACCATTTCCTTGAGGTCCAGGTGATCGACCAGCTTTATAATGCCGCTGCCTGCGACGCTTTAGGCCTGCGAACCGGCCAGGTCATGGTAATGATCCATTCCGGCTCGCGGGGGTTCGGGTACCAGGTATGCGAAGAATACGTGCGCAGTATGGTGCGCTGTTTGGAGAAATACGGCATCAATGTTCCCGACAGGCAGTTGGCATGCGCTCCGGTTGATTCCCCCGAAGGAAAAGCATACCTGGCGGCAATGAGATGCGCGGCAAACTACGCCTGGGCAAACCGTCAGTGCCTGATGCACCTGACGCGCTGCGTCTTTGAGAGGGTATTTTCCATGTCCTGGCAGAAGATGGGGATGGAGCTTATTTACGATGTCGCCCATAATATCGCCAAGATCGAGACGCACATCGTTGACGGAAAAGAGAAAAAATTATGTATCCACCGTAAAGGCGCGACCCGGGCATTCCCTCCCGGCCACCCGGAGCTTCCCTCGCAATATAAGGAGATAGGACAACCCGTCATTATCCCCGGTGATATGGGGAGGAATTCATATCTTCTGGTCGGCACGCACAAAGCAGCCGAAACTTTTTATTCTACCTGCCATGGGGCAGGAAGGCTTATGTCCCGCACCGCGGCTCTTCGTTCCATCAACGTAAATGTCCTGTTGAAAGATTTGGAATCAAAAGGTATAATAGTGAAAGCTTCGGGCCGCGGGACACTCGTTGAAGAGGCGCCGCAGGTCTATAAAGACGTCAATGACGTCGTGGACGTCGTGCACAACGCCGGGATCTCAAAGCGCGTCTGTCGAATGCGACCGTTGGGCGTCATTAAGGGTTAAATCCAAAGTTAGGGACGTTTCTCCTCGGCGCATCTCTATTGATGAGGACAGGTTACAGATACTCGTTTTCCCGGTAAGGCATTATGAGGTTTCTTAACAGCTAAAGGTTGCCATGTTAGATTTACGTTTTATCAGAGAGAATGCTCAAGCGGTCAGGCAGGCATTACAGAACAGAAACCTGCAGATAGACCTGGATACGCTTCTTTCCGCGGACGCAAGGCGCCGGCAGGTGCTGGGAGAGGTCGAGGCACTGCGCGCGGAGAAGAACAAGGCAAACGACCAGATCAGTTCACTTTTGAAAGAAAAAAAAGACGCCTCCCAGAAGATCGGTTCCATGAAGGAGATCGCCGCGCGCATCGATGCCCTGGAGGAAGAGCTCAAGGGCCTGGATTCCAAGCTTGACGCGGCGCTGCTTACTATACCGAACATTCCGCATTCTTCGGTCCCCGTCGGAGACCCCTCCCACAACGCGGTCGTGCGCACCTGGGGAGAAGCGCCACGTTTTGATTTTAAGCCCGCAACCCATGTTGAGCTTGCCGAACGCCTTGACATAATCGATCTGCCCCGCGCGACAAAGATCACCGGCTCCAACTTCATCCTTTTTAAAGGCTGGGGCGCCAGGCTTGAGCGGGCGCTGATCAATTTTATGCTCGACCTGCACACCAAGAAACACGGCTATACGGAGATCTTTCCGCCGTTTCTGGTCAACCGCGCCTCGATGACCGGCACCGGGCAGCTCCCGAAGCTCGAAGAGGATATGTACCGCCTTAAAGACGACGACCTTTTTCTTATACCGACGGCGGAAGTCCCGGTTACCAACATCTTTCGCGATGACGTGCTGGATGAAGCGCAGCTTCCGGTCTATTACACCGCGTATACCGCATGTTTCAGGAGGGAAGCAGGCTCTTACGGCAAAGATACTAAGGGCTTGACCCGGGTCCACCAGTTTGACAAGGTTGAGATGGTGAAGTTCGTGAAGCCCGAAGACTCGTATGACGAGCTTGAAAAGCTCCTGGGAGACGCAGAAGATGTACTGCAGCTCCTGGGTTTGCCGTACCGCGTCGTTGCTTTATCCACGCAGGATATCAGCTTTGCCGCGAGCAAATGCTATGACCTTGAGGCGTATGCCGCGGGGGTAGGCAGGTGGCTTGAGGTTTCAAGCTGCTCGAATTTCGAGAATTTCCAGGCGCGCCGCGCGAATATCAGGTTCAGGCGTGTCAAAGACGGCAAGAAGGTGACCGAATACGTGCACACGCTGAACGGTTCGGGCGTCGCCCTTGCCCGCACGGTCATCGCGATCATGGAAAATTACCAACAAAAAGACGGATCGATCATGATCCCTCAATGCCTGAGGCCTTATGTCGACGGACGAGAAAGTATTCCTTCCTCCTGAGGAGCAGATTCAGCCCTCGGGGATAAAAGTAAAATTAACGCATTTTTATTCCCGGGTCTTAAGTATCTTCAAGCTGTTTTTGGGGCTGTTCTTGCTGCTTTTTGTCTATGCGACAAGTGTTTCCTTCCTCAATGAAGCAAATACGATAGATCAGGGTGTACGGCAATATTTCTTTTTTGGCATTACGGCCTTTCTGGCCTTATACCTGTTTGTATGGGAGCCCCAGATCGTCTATGCAAAAGGCCAGAAGCTTCTTCAGAAGATCTTCAGCTTCTTTGCGCCCCTGGTAAAGGTAGCTCCGTATCTGCTCCCTGTTTATACCATCGTGCTCTTTGCTGTATACCTCGTGTATGCCCTTTTTGACAGGTCAAGCGGATCCCTGTCGTATTTCATGCTCTTGTGGGGTTTTACCTTTGCGCTGCACCTGGTTTTCAGCGCCAAGTCGCTTAGGTCCCGGCAGTCCGATTTCCTGAAGGCAAATTATATCTTCAGTTTTTCTTTTATTTATGTGATCAATATTTGTATTATCGCTTTTGGTTTCAGCCTGGCATTCGATAAGTTTTCATTCGTTGATTTTTGCAACTATTCCTCCAAGCTTGTATCTGAGATCATGCGGGTGCTGTATAGGCAGATGTTTATGTAGTGAATTTTTGATCTCTTATAATGTTAGTTCGTCTCATAAGCATGCTGAAATTTTCCAAGGAGCTTCATGACGTCAGCTCCGCCTCATAAACTATGCGAAAATTCTCTGTCGCTTCGCTCCAGACAATTTTCGCATATTCGGCGGAGTGAATTTCTGATCTGTAGAAGATAGAAATTCTAGGTGGGGTGGCTGAGCGGTTGAAAGCGGCAGTCTTGAAAACTGTTGTGGGGGTTTCCTCCACCGAGAGTTCGAATCTCTCCCCCACCGCCATATTGAATCAAGGCAATCACCGGTCACCCAGGCTCAAAGGCGAGCGTAAATAAGCTTCTGAGGTGTTCTCGAGGGGAGGGGGGGGGATGGTGAAAGGCATAGGCATCCTTATACTCGCGTTATTTATCTTTGCATCTTACGCCTGCGCAGACGAGCGTGATGACGAGATCGCCGCGTTAAAAGCCCAGGTCCAGGAGTTATCAAAGCGCATTGAGGCCCTTGAGCAGGGGCAGAAAGCTTCCAGCCAAACACCCCCACCACCGCAGCAAGCCATAACCAAACAGCCCGAAGCAGCCGTTACCATGGAGAAGCTTGCCTCCAGGCTCGAGCTTAAAGGCCGCCTGGTGACTGGGTACTTTGATTCCGGCAAGGCAGGGTCTTATCCCGCGGGATCATTCGAAGCTCCCGATGCCAAGCTCCAGCTTAGCTTTAAGCCGGATGACATTAATAAAGCCGTATTGCGTTTCAATTTAAATAACGGGTCTTTTAACAGCGTTGACTACGCGTATTTGGATACGAACCTGGAAAAATTGCTGGGTTTGTCTTTTCCTTTGCGTTCGCGAATAGGCAGGATCAGGCTTGATTTCGGAGAAGAGGTCCTCTACAACAACGCGGTAGAGGGGGCTTTGCCGACTAACTCCGCCTCTAATGTAGACGGAAAAGACGAAGGCCTTCAGGTGAGCGGAAAAATAGGCAAGGCAAAGCCTTTAAGCTACGTGCTTTCGGTCACCAACGGCAATTCCGGGACCGGATCGGATACCTCCTCTGCCAAATCGTTTACCGGAAAGCTTTCCTACAGTATCCTTGACCCTCTGTCTGTCAGCGCAAGCTATTTTAATTCCGGCTCCATGAAATCATCCAGCGCAGAAATGTGTATCGGCGGCTTATCCGCGCGTCCGAGCAATGCCCTTAGATGGTCCCGCGAGATCTGGGAAGTGGACCTGCGTTATGACTTTAAAAAAGGGAAAAACCCTGACCCCCCTGCTTTTTCTGATTCAAAGGCGATCCTGCGCTTTGCATACGGCGCGTTTAGCGACGACGTATCTTCGGGTGCTGCGGTAAGCACGGAGCGAAGCGGGCAGTTCGGGTTCCTGGAAGGGGTGTATAACCTGACCAAGCGCTTTTACGTGGCAGGGAGGTTCAGCGTTATAGACCTTGATAGTGATACCACGGTTTCTTTGAACAACATCTCCTGCAACGAGTATCAACGGTATTCCCTCGGTGTGGGGTATCGCCTGACGCAGAATGTCTTGCTTAAATTAAGTTACGATTGGAATAAAGAATCGGGTGCGGGGGTCGATGACGCGGATAATAACCTCTTGTCGGCCATAGTCGCTTCCCAGTTTTAGCATGTGAGCGAGGAGAAGAAAAATGAAGACAATCAGAGTGCTTACGGTAGCCTTGTTTATGCTTTCCGGTTTTGGTTTTGCTTTAGCCCAGGAGAAAATTACTGTTGAAGGGACCGGGGACAGCCAACAGTTTTTGCATATCTTAGCCCAGGCATTTGAGCAAAAGCATCCCGGCAAGGTTGTTGAGGTGCCCAACGCCATCGGCAGCGCAGGAGGGATCAAGGCTTTGATAGAAGGGAAATGTGACTTGGCGCATATCGCCAGGCCCCTGAAGGGTTCGGAGAAGCAGTTTGGCCTTGCCTCCCGGACGTTCGCGTTGAGCCCGATCGTCTTTATCGTCAGCGCTAACGTCCAGGGGATAGAGAATATTACCTTAGACCAGGTAACCGGTATTTTTTCAGGGAAGATCGCTTCCTGGGAAGAGCTTGGGGCAACAGGGGGCAAGATCTACGTGGCAAACCGGGAAAACGGCGACTCATGCCGTTCTGTCCTTGAAAACATGTTCCCGGATTTAAAAGCGGCTTTCTCGTCATCCGTGGGGAAAATAATCTACAGTACCCCCGAGTTGATCGAGGCTGTCTCTCGTCATGACAGCGTGATCGGCTACGCTCCTATGGCGGTGACGCGCGGAGCCAAAGTCAGAATAGTGGCGTTTGACGGCGCATACCCCTCTTTTGAAAACGTGGGGAAAAACACCTATAAGCCGGTTGTGCCCCTGGGGATCGCCTGGAGAAATGAGCCCTTGGGCCTGGCAAAAGAGTTTCTTGATTTCCTTTTTAGCGCCGAAGCAGAAGGCATGATGTCCGAAAACGGGCTGATCCCCGCACAATAGGGTAAAACTATGTTCGCCTCCATAAAGAATAAACTGCTTTTACTTGTCGTAACCTTTTTTTGCGCGGGTGCGTTTACTATCGGCATTTATAGCGATTTCCTCATGAGGCGTTACCTGCAGGCGTCTCAGCAGGAACGCATCCAGACCACGGTTTTATTCTTGAGCGAAGAGGTGGATGTGTTTTTCTCTCATAAGGCTGAGCTGATGTCACGGATACTCTCCGGCCATGAGATAGAGGTGTTTAACGTTAAAGCCCAGCCCCTTATGCTCCAGGAGTATTTCTCCAATTTTGCGGAGCAATTCCAGGCGATCAGCCTGCTCGGGGCAGACGGCGCGGAGTTGGTGAGGGTGCATGGCCGCGATATATCCTATGATTTGAGGAATTTTTCCGAAACCCCTCTTTTTAAAGAAGCAGTCTCGCGGCGCGGCGAACTGGTCGTCGCCCCCGTTGAAATCGACCCGGGGACCGAGCTTCCGACCGTGAAAATGATGATAAGCCACTATTCTTATTTCGGCGACAAGCTTATCAATGTGCTTTATACGGAAGCGCCCATTGAGGAGATATCGGGCCTGATAAGCAGGGCGCGCATAAGCGCCAATGGCTTCGCCTCTTTAGTTGACAAGCGGGGGATCATTTTATCACATCCCCGCGATAGCGAGATCTTAACCAAAATATCGGCGGGAAGCGACACGAGATCGCAAGACCTATTGGCCGCGGCCCTCGCGTTAAGGTCAGGGCGCGGCAGAGCGACGCTTTTTGGCACCGATGCGTTCGTCGGATACGCGGGCCTTGAGAAATTCGGCTATTCGGTCCTCGTCATCTATCCCTATATCGATTTTATGAAGGCACCGCAGGCACTGCGGGCAAACCTTTTGCTCTGTTCTTTGCTTCTTTTGGTCATCGGCTTCCTGGTTACGAGCCTCTTGGGCCGGTATATCACGCTACCCTTGCTTGAATTGACGGCTTTTTCCCGCGAAATAGCCAAAGGTGATTTTTCCCGGAGGCTCAAGGTCCGCGCGCAAGATGAAACAGGGGAATTGACCCAGGCGTTCAACAAGATGGTGGAGGACCTGCGGACAGTAACCGTTTCGCGGGATGACCTGGAAAAGGAAGTCGAGAAACGCAAGCAGGTCGAAGCAATACTCCGCCAGCAGGAAGAATACCTTAAGACTATATTTGACAGCGTGCGCACGGGGATACTGATCGTAGATTATGAAAGCCATGTGATCATAGATGCGAATTCCACTCTTGTAGAGATGGCTGGCGTTCCGAAAGACCGGATCATCGGATCGATCTGCCACAAATTTGTCTGTCCCGCGGAAGAAGGAAAATGCCCTGTTTCCGACCTGGGGGGCACGGTGGATAATTCAGAAAGGGTCTTTATCAGGGCAAGCGGAGAGCGTATCCCGGTCATCAAAACGGTAGTCTCGATCATCCTCAACGGCCGAAAGGTGCTTGTCGAAAACCTCTCGGATATCAGCGCGCTGAAGCGGGCGGAAGCCGAACTGAAAGAGGCCTATAATCAGCTGAAAGCTACGCAGGCACAGCTTGCCCAGTCTTCCAAGATGGCATCGCTTGGCTTATTGGCAGGAGGGGTGGCCCATGAGATCAATAACCCCCTTTCCGGCGTTTTGAATAATGTCCAGCTGGTGAAGATGCTTGCGACGCAGCAGCAGGATTTCCGCATGGAAGATTTCAAGAAAATACTGGATGTTATTGAAGAGTCCGCGGAGCGCTGTAAGCGCATCATCCGCTCGCTCCTTGATTTCTCCCACGCTTCCAAAGGGACCTTTGAGCGCGTTTCGCTTAATGAGGCTGTTGAAAAGGTCGCGGTGTTGATCAGCCGGGAATTTCAATTAGAAGGCATTACTATCCAAAAAGCGTTGCAGCCTGACCTCCCTCTTGTGATGGGTGAGCCGCAGCTCCTCCAGCAGTTCATTTTTGATATCTTCTCCAATGCCCGCTGGGCGATCTTACAAAAAGCAGCCAAAGAAGGCGGAACCATTACCATAGAGACGGTTGATAATCCCCGGGAAAATACTGTCCGCCTTTCTATTACCGATACGGGGATCGGCATGGATGAAGAAACGATTAACAAGATTTTTGACCCCTTCTTTACTACCAAAGAGGTCGGCCAGGGCACCGGTTTAGGCTTATCGATCGTTTACAATATCATCAAAGCGCATAACGGCAGCATTGAAGTGAACAGCGCAAAGGGCGCCGGAACAACGTTTATCGTGAAGATGCCGGCCGTGCATGCATAAGAACAGTTCTTTATTACGAAGGGGCTTCCTTTTTTTTCTGCATCGTTTGAGCAGGGTATTTTACCGCCGCGTATCTCCTCTTTTAAGCATCCACCTGGAAGCGGGAATATTGGGCAAATTTTTTGGGCCTCTCATCGCTCCGCGGGAAGCAGTTTATACGTGTGATTACGGCATCAGGCTTAAGCTTTCCCGCGCCGATGCCCTGGCCCTGGGGATCGCGTATATGGGCATGGCTTCCCCGCTGGAAACAGCCCTCCTTTTCCGCTATCTGCGCCCGAATGACACTTTTATCGAGATCGGGACGTATAAAGACGGTTGGCTTGGGCTGGTTGCTTCGGGCATTGTCGGTCCAGGCGGGCGTGTTATATGTTTTGAGCCCGTGCCTGAGTATTGCGCGGCGTTCGCCGAGAATCTCCGCCTGAGTAACCGGCACAATATAACCTTGGAGCAGCTTGCCGTTTCCCGGGAAGCAGGGGAGGCGTTGCTTTCTATCGGAGGGATGAGTTCGGCTTTTTCCCGGGAAAAGGGCGAAGGGGATATCCTTGTCAAAACCGTAACGCTTGACGGCTATCTTACCGCCTCAGGCGCGCAAAAGGCGGATTTTCTTGTCATTGATGCCGAAGGCGCCGAACCCCTGATCCTCAGCGGCGCGCAGAAAACATTAGGCACTGTTTCCTATCTGCTTCTTGAGGTGATCAACGAATTTTTGCTCCGGCACGGGACTACGGCTCACCAGCTTATCGAATCCCTCCAGTCGCAGGGTTTTTATCCGTATATTCTTACCAAAAAAGGGCTCCGGCCGTGGCAGGCAGGGCTGCGGAGCCATACCCGGAACATGTTTTTTAGCAGAAAAAAGCTTTCTGCGCCCGTCTGATTTTTGATATAATAAGTCCTTCTTGCGGGGTTTGGAGGGGTACCGAAGTGGTCATAACGGGCCGCTCTCGAAAAGCGGTTGGGTCGTAAGGCTCGCGTGGGTTCGAATCCCACCCCCTCCGTAGAATTTACTGGGATTTGAACATTAGTAAATTCATGTCAACGAGTGCATCAAAATTTCCCGGCACGAAGTGCGGGAAATGTTGATGCTGCTTACGAGTTGAGGTGGAGGCATAAGAGGTCATTTGATCTCCGCCGTATTTTACTACATTTTATGAGGCGGGGCAGAGATATTAAAGATGAGAAACGCAATCGAAAGGTTTTTCAACCTCAAAGAGCTACGCACGGATAGCCGAACGG
>JAQTNB010000014.1 GCA_028714055.1 Candidatus Omnitrophota bacterium | reverse complement strand
GCACCTGGCGCATGACGAGCGCCTTCTGCAGAATGCGCTTGTCGATATCAGTTTCTTATGGATGGTCTGTTCTGCGCTTTCAGACCACCTTGAGCAGCTGGGCGTCAGCGAACTGTCAGCGTACCTGGAAGCAAAAGAAACGGCGGTCAGGGAGGTGGCTGAAGCGGTTGCCGCAGAACAACAGGCGACTCCGCAAGCAGTCGAAGAAGGCTTGTTTACCTCCAGGGAGATATATATCAAGTTAGAGCAGATGTTTACCTGGAGCGAATACCGGCACCTGGCCTCACCCTTTAGGGGCGAGGATGAAGGAGAAGACGATCTGTTGATGTTGGCGATACGCAGATTTTATGCGTCTGCCCGTTTCTTTTATGGCCCGGCATACCGTCCGTTCACCGCGGCCTTGAAAGAAAACATCGGTTCGTTAACGGCAGAAGCTCATAACGAGCTTTCTCTTGAGCATCCAAAATTAGCCTGGATACAAGACCATGTCACTGAATACGCGGCTTTATATCCCACCGCAAGAATACTGGTCGTTGCTTATCAGCTGGTGAGTGTCGAAAAAATCCGCAACGTACTCTTGGCAGCGGGAATGGATGCGGGAGTCCTGGAGGCAGGCGCTCGTCTTGACGTTATGCAGGATGAGCTTGAAAATTCCGTGGTGATCACCACTACCTCAAAAAAAGGAGAAGTCGGACATTTGCCTTCAGGGTATCATCCGGATGTGGTTATTTTTTACCGCCCCGAGCCAAAAGAAGCGGCAATTACCGAACGCCTGCAACCGGGAGTAAAACAGTGCGTTGTCTTGATCACGCGCGGCACAAAAGATGAAGGCTTAAACAGGCTTGTCGTGAAGAAGGGCGGTTTTAGCCTCGGCGATGCCGCAGTGATCGGCGGGACTTTGTTTGTGTTGTTCATAATAGCAGGAGCGGTTTTTGTATGTCTCCGGCATATTTCGACCGGAGAATTGTGGGCAATCGGCGGCATAGGCGCATTCTTAGGATTGTGCGCCGTTGTGACCCCTGCGCAGCCTCCGCTGTGGAATGACGAGGATTACCAGGCGCTTGAGCATCACCGGAAGCTCTATGAATTCCTGCGCGGGCTCTTGAAGCGGTATCTGGCACGGTTAAAAACCGCATTAGATAACTTGCTTGAAGAGCTGGCGCGCTTTGCTCCGCAAGCACACCTGCGGATTACCGACGAGCTGGATCTGGATGACCTTGTTCCTTTGTTCTCCGATAACCGTATGCTTAACCAGCAGCGGCTTAACAGGGTCGCCCACGCCCTCAAAAGTACTGAAGCAACAGCCAGAGAATTGAGTAATCCTTACGTGTTATTAAAGCCCGCAGGAGAATTATCGTATGCCTTAGCGTTGGTGCGCAAAACCCTTACAGCCTTGCGTTATCTGCAGACGAAAGGCCCGGATGTCCTGGCAAGATATATGCGGGAGAAAAACAGCGAAGCAGGTAATAGGTCAAGCCAGGAATTGGCAAAGGCGTTTTCTCCTCAAATGAGGGAATCGCTTGCCTGGTTGCGGGCTCACAACGTAAGCCATGGCAAGGCGGGCCGTTTGGTTACGCTGCTTGAGCTCATGGAACAGCATGAGCCCGGGCCGTTTGTGGTGGCGTTGGAGCTGAACGATACCGCCGTTATCCTGGAAAGAGCATTGCAAAAATTAGGGAAGACGGTCAATACGTTTAATGTGCGCAGTGACGCGCGTATGGCAGCGGTCCGTGCATTTGCGGCAGGAGAGACAAAGGTCCTGATTGTTTCATTTGAAGCGGAGGCGCAGGTGGCGGATGAGCTGGCAGCGCAAGAGTTTATCCTGGTGCGTGAGGAGCCAAAAGGATGGAAGGTCTCGGTGCACACGCCGCAATCCGCAGCCCCTTCTTCAGGCATCCAGGCCCGCCAACTGCCGTTATTTCCTCTCGGAGAAGAACGGCAAGAGGGGCGTAGGTCATCCCGGCGCAGAAGAAATACCTATCCTTTGGTAGTCAGCCGCGCCATACGCAAGAAATATAACCAGGCTTTCGGCAAGGGCAGGATTATCGGCGAGGTGCGCTGCGAAGACGGGGTTTTAAGCTTTTCGTCTGATTTCGGCTATCAGGACAGCAGGGTGCTGCGGGGCATCTTGGGGCAACTAAGGGTTTTATCCGACAGGGCTCCGCCTCTTTCATTCAGGATCATCGTCACCACTAACCCGTATCATACCGAAGGCTGCGTTGCCGCAGTAGATATTTCTTCCCGTACTGTCTGGCTCCACCCGTATTTCTTCGAGCTTTCATTCGATATGCAATTGTGCATTATGTATCATGAGCTCATCAGCCATCTGGCAAAGGGCATTGCCGATGAGAAAGAGGCGCTTTTTGACACTGATGAATTCATGAGTACCTATTTTGCTACTCAAGGGATGGCTCCGGATAAAATAAATAATATCATTGCCCGTGCCGTTTCTTCTGTGGGGCAGGCAAAGGTGCTTTTTGTCTGCACCTACAATATGAACCGTTCGGCTTCCATGCACCTGGCAACGGAAGCTTTTCTGGCGCAGAACGGCCTTGAGGCAAATGTTTTGGTCCGTTCGGGAGGGACATATAAGTGGGAGCCGAGGTCTATGCTCGGCAGATTCTTCAAAAAAGTCAAAGAGATCGTGCTGTTTTACCTCGCGCACCGCCCTATCGTCAAGACAATTGCCGTATACCGTGGAGTAGCGCCGGAGGCCGTCAAGGCATTCAAATACCGGGCGCTTGAAGATAGCGATATTATGTGGGCGGATATCATCGTGGCCGCGACAGAAGACGAAAACCGGATAATTTTAAGCCGCTGCCTTTCCCAGTGCCCCGGAGAAATAGCACTTCTTGCCAATAAAACCTTTCTTTTTTACGATATGCTTCCCGAATCAGACCGCTTGCACGGTAAAGACCTTCCTGACAGGATACTTTTCGAACACATCTCCGATACATTGGCAGCCCATCTTTTTCCCGCGGTAAGAGAAGCGGTTGCGCACTATAACCTTGCGGCGGCTCATGAGGCCGCTTTGTTTTCTCCCGCAGAGGGGATCAGCGCGTATCCGCGCACGCGCAACCCGTCATTGACCATGACCATTGTGGTATGCCTATTCTTCGCCCTGGTTATAGGCGTAATATTTATCATGGTGGCACTTAGTCAAGCAGATCCGGCAGAGTTATTTTTTGGTTCTCTCTTTGTCTCTTTTGGCGGGGTAGCCCTTTGTTTGCTGGGTTTTGGGCTCATCGCGGCGATCATGACCATATATGCAGCCTGGAGGTTTATGAGATTTTCCTTGCGCATGGCCAGAAGGCCGGCTGATTTCTTAGACCTTTACGAGCTCGATGGTCCGAAGGCACTCTTTCTCTATACTACCAGGGTCTTTGATGAAGAGAACCTGGAAAAAGCAAAAGCCATTCTGAATAATATGCCTCCCACTGCCACGGTTATTGAGCACCCGCTGAACGGAAAGCTCCTGAAGATCTACATGAGGACAGTTTTATTTGTTTTCCAGAACATCTTCTCTATCATGGGACAGCAGGAATATAACGCCTTGAGGGCCGATATATCGCTTTTTGCCAGGCTTGACCAGTGGCTGGATAACGCGCAATCAAATTTTGAAATAGGCATTCCGCTCATGAAGCGGCTTTCTCCCGGGTGCTTTATCGGGGTTTTGGCGCATGAAATTGCCCACAATTTCGTCCCTAACGGCCTGCGCAAGACCGCGATCGCCGAGATCATCGCAGACCTCGGAGCATTCGCTATATTGGAAGCATTAAGAATGTTTAAGGCCATAAAATCCTTCCAGAAGCGTTTTTATTACAAGACCGAAGCCAAGGAATGCAGATTCTGCGCCGATGCCAAGGGTGAGACGCATACGGTTGCCCGTGGACAAATACAGTGGATCATTGAAGAGTTGCGCAAGAAGCATTACCCAATACACTGGTGCATACTCTTTGTGCTTGCGGTGAATATCGCCAGGGAGAACCACCAGATATCTTTTGCCGATTTCGTAGAGCTCTTGCTTCGGCAATACAGCTACGCGGTTGAAGTCATTCAGAAAAAGAAATGCGGCAGGTCGTATGACCCACGGGGGATCGTCGGCCTGGCGTTACGGCGCTACCGCAGCGAAGTCCAAAGGGGAGAGTTTTGGCTCACGCAACGCAATCCCCGCGCAATGGTTATGCCTTGGGAGATAGCGGCGGCCTTGCATTACCTTAAGCCGGCAGGGCAGTTTTTCGCTGCCTTGAGATACCCAAGGCAGGCAGGGTATTTTATCCGTATAGGCCATTACGCCCATATCGCTGCGTTTTCCCATCTGCGAAAGCTGCATCCGGGCCTGATCAGGGCGCCTTTTGATCTTGCCGCCGCGTTTTTCTATCCTCTTGCCTGGCGCGCAGAGGACGGCATACATTGGAACGTTCCAATCGATACCATCCGGCAGGCGTTGACTGATAAAGGATGTTCCCGCGAGGACGCCGATTATTTTATCGCGCAGGTAGAATTGCACGAATCGCGTTTAAGTGAAAAAGAAGCCCTGCAAGCACAGGCCGATTTTGCAAACGCAGAGCCGGTTTCCCCGGATGATGCCTCGTCCCTGCGCCGCATTCTTCATCCATTGTGGCGGATCGCCTGTCTTATTTCTATGTTCATTCCTCCTACCCTGATCGGCGGCGCCCTGTTTACCGCAGTAGATGGGGAAGTGGGGTTAACCGTCGGATTCCTGCTCGCCTTATGCACGATCATCCATGAATACTCCCATCTCTATATGTTCCGTTATTACGGGTTCAATAAGGCGGCGGTAGTGTCTCCTTTGGAAACTGCCGTTGCCTGGATTAAAACCAAGAACTTCACCCTTTTTAAATTCCTGGTGCTCCAAATGCTCTCGATTGTCATGATCACCGTTATGGATAAGGAGGCGTTCTTAACACAGACAGAGCCTCAAGAGCTACAAAGGCCTCAAGAGAATGAATATCCTTTTGTCGCCGCGGTAGGGCCGTTAAGCCATTGGGTGCTGATCACGCTGGGTTTCTGGGCCGGGCAACTCTTACAGATCGATCCGATAATCATGGTGTACTGGATCGTGATCAACGCCGCGTTATTCATCGGCAACATGTTTATTATCGTTAGTGCGGTTGACGGCGCGCAGATGATCATCGGCATTCACAAGCGGCTTAAAAAACGTTTTGCCTCATACCCTGCCGGCATCGGCGAGCGCTGGGAGCATTTTAATACGCGTTTCGGGCTGGGGATACTGCTTTATCTTTTGGGAAGCGAATGGTTTATTGCCGGCTACGGTGATTTTGTGCTTACGCTTGTCGAGCACATACACCAGATCAACCTTGCCAACACGGTCGTCTTTGCGCTGGTTTCTCTGTTGTTTTTAGCAAAGTACCGTCATGAAGTGTTCCGGTTCCTGAAGATCAACGGCAGTAAGATCGTTCTGGGCACACTCATTTTATCCTTGATAGGGCTGCTTTATTTTAACGTCTTACGTCAGGATGCGGTTGGCCTTTCCGGAGGCTTCAGCGCGCCTTCCGGGCAGGCAGTTGCTCCTGTCTCGGGAGGTATGGCCGCGGATGGTCTTGGCTTTCTTATGGTTGTGCGCAAAGCGATCATCGATGCGGTTTTCTTCCTGTATCACAATATCCGGACAGTCGCCATCGCAGTGATTGTCTGGCAGGCAGGCGGAGAAGCGGTTTTTAAAAGGACGAAAGCGCTTTTCAAGAAGATGCTGCCTTTTAATCATGCTATTACTTCGTCTGAAATGTACCGGGCCGCGGAGATTTACGAGCATTTGGAGCGGGTTTTCAACCTCTTGGGCGATATGCTCCATGCCCTTGAGGAATACCTTATCGAGCAGGGCAGGCCCCGGGTGCTGGTCGCGGAAAGGCGCGGGTGGAATATCGTTTGGCATTTGGATTACCGCACCATTAACCAGGTCTTGAGGGAACGCGGATATTCTATAGTGGCTGCTACCTTGCTTATCACACAGATAGCCCTCCATGAGTCTTATGCGGAACATGACGTAGGCATCGCGGCTCAGGCAATGATGCTTGAAAGATTACATTTCGACGAAGAGGACTTTTATGTAAAACCAACGGCTGCGGTTACGCCTGCCGGCACAATGGCCACGAAGCAGGCGCAGACAACAGGAGGTTTGGCTCCTGTGGCTGCGATACTCGCCGCCCGCCTGTCGGCATTGCCTTTATCGCCGAGTGAAAGGGCCGCGGTAGGCCAGTCTTTCAACGATATACTTGGGGCTGACGCGGAGAGGCCGGCAATACCTTCGATCGATTATTTTGTTAAGTATTTTCAGGGGTTGGACCAGGAGACCGTGGCTGCGTTAGACCCTGCGGCCTTGGAATTCTGGCAGCCGGTATGGCATTTTATCCCGAAGGATTGGGGGCGCGACCGTGACGGGAGGGCAAAACCCGATACCTGTGTTCTTTGGTCGGATATCGCCCGTAATTATATCGCTGCTTTTGTCAGGGTGCGCCCTGAAGCGGAGATCTCCGGAGTGCGCAGGGTGATCAGGAAGCGCGATAGCGAAGTAAGACAGATCATACATTCCTGGGTGGAGTTTAAAAAGCAGGACGCCTGGCACATCGCAGACGGAACGCTTTCCCAGTATGACGAGCATAAAGACATGGTTGACGGGTTTGTCATGGCGGCCAACGCAGAGATCACCGGGCCGTATTTTCGGCTTTACTTTGGCCGCGTGCCCGGCTGTGAGGCTACGCGCTTTGAATACGAATATGTCGACGCAGAACGCGCGGAGTTCTCCGAAAGAGAGCGCGCATTAGAGTTCCTTAATTCGCTGCCGAGGGTCACGAAGTTCCGCGGGGAACTTCCGAGATTAGTCGGTTTCCATCACTTGGTAAGCCAAACGGCTCAAAAAAGATTCGAAAGCTTCGCGCTGACCGTAGGTTCCGACGGCAAGATGGCGGAGGCGTCCGGCCTTTTCCCACAAAACGAAGAGATGATTGCGCGTATTGCCGCGGCGCTCGAACGCATCCGCGAACGCTACGGATATGTGTTGTTTGCGCTGGTTAATAAAATCGAGGTCGTGCCGTATATCGACGAAGGCAGCCTTGCCCGCATCGAGGGGAACAGGATGTATCTAAGCGGCGCTGCCTTTGCAAGCGACATACTTCTTTTTGAGGCTATCCACCATGAGATGAAAGAGGCGGTCATATCGCTTCTGGAAGAGAACCTTGGCGTGCGGGAGATCACCGCCATACTCGGGAGTATGCGTCTGTTCCTGGACGCGAACCTTGTTAACGACAGGCGTTCGGTGGCGCAGTTCGCCGACGGCGAATATCAGGAAGGGGTCCTGGCATTCTTGAGCAGCCAGGATCATGCGAATGAAGCCTTTGCCCGGCTCTACCGTATGCTCGCAAGGAGAGACGCGGGACTCTTTGAGGGCGGTCGCCTCAATGAGGCAGCCCTGGTAAGAGAGATACTCTACGCACTTTTCATGGAACCCCAAGAGCGCTCCAGATATCAGCCTCAGCGAGATGCCTTGAATAAAAAGATCTCATTTGATGAGGCGGCGCTCAAAGTAAAGCTCCTTGAGCAGGCACTGAACATTATCCTTGAAATAAGCAGCAGGCTTTCGCTTGAAGAGACGCGAGGCCTGGCAGCCCCGCTTAGCGAAAGGGAATCCGAGGAGAATTTGAGAGGCCTGCGTGTCAGAGTGAGCGGCACCATGGAATACCTGGGCTATGCGGCACCCGCGCCAATGAGCCACATTGAATACATAAACATGATCGCCGGGACAATGACGGATGTGTATCAAGGAAAGCTTCGTTCGACTGCGTGGGCCCATTCTCACCTTATCGCTGTCCAGGATGATCCCGATGACCCGGCAATAGCCTGGGCTCCTGCCGCGGATATCAGCCGGGATTACGGCATAGAAAGCGCGCCTGCTTTACGGGAAAGACTGGCCTCGTTAGCGGGTAAAGACCAGGCGCCCGTTGTGTTTATCCCCCTGCAGCGGCCGGATATGATCTCGCAGACACATGATATTCATAATCGCGTCAATCGCGTCAGCGTACGCTTTGCGGATATGGAGATGGTCGTGCATCTTAAAGGTATCGGCATGAAAAGATTTCCGCCGCAGCATATTTACTTCCGTCCGAAGAATGGGTTTGAGGGGTTGAGCAGTTCCGAGGCGCTTGATGCGGTGCTTCTTGAGGGTGGCATGATCGATGAAAGCGGCGAAATAATCGAGTTAGAGCAACTGGAAAAAAGCGGCATTACCTGCTATGCCTATTATCCTGATGAGCCGGAATTCCCGCAGAAGTTCTGGGGCGGAGAGCGGGGCCAGGTGAGCAGAAAGGTCATAAAAGTCATCAACGCCATACAGGCAAGATATACCCGCGCGCTTGCGGCAGGAGATGAGTTCCTGCGTTTCCTCAAAGAGGCGTATGGGGTGAATGCATTGACCTGTATGCTGCCGGTAGGCGTTTTCCAGGTCCAGGCGGTTCCCGTGCATGTTAAGAGGCCGCGCGATTTCCTTCGCGAATACGGAAAGCTTCTTTCCCGCGAAGAACGCAAGGCGATAAAACAGGGAGGCGCAGGCTGCTATATGCTGGAGAATGGTTTGAGCATTGCCGGTATACCTCGCGAGGCCATCAACGACCGGGTGGTGTTTGCGTATGCCTTGCCGACGGGAGAAAGGATCTCAGACCTTGGCGTGGCGCCGCTGCACCGCACTAAATTTAGCCTTCCCGAAGAGGAGCGTATGCACCATGAACGCTGGCAAAAAGTTTTTGCGCATTTTGGTTTTGACCTGTATTTCGGCCCCGATAGTATAAGCGTTACGCGTCATGGGCAGGCCTTAGCGGTTGAGGAGGCGAGCGAACAGGTCCTGCAAGGCGTTATCGCCAACCTCATCCTGGTCATCTATGTGGTGCACGTGCTGATGGACAGAAGTCTGGGGAGGCTGCATGAATCCCGCCAGTATTTCGGGCCGTATGAATCAACCAATATCGATGCCTCCGGCTGGATCGCGGACGTGATCGATTTCAGGGGCAAAGAAAACCAGCAGCTTGATATTGACGCGATCGAGCAGGCGATCATTGAATACGCCGCCAGTATGGGTATCGGAGACCCCGCGAGGTTCATCGAATTGTTCAGGGGTTTGCTTTTCCGGGCGCGCCTTTTTAACCAGGCAAAGGTGCCCGCCAGCGGCGGGGCAAGGCAGCCATAACTGCTTACCGCGGATAAATTTACGCTTTATAAAACTATATAAAAATATATATTTTTTTATGGTAATTATCATAATTCTATGGTAGACTATTATCTAATAATAGCCACGGAGAAAGGCATGTGCAGTACATGGATGACAGCAGAGTCTTTGCCCGTATGAAAGCACGTTTTCCTCTTAAATTCTTAGATCCCGTGAGTGGCAAGGAAGGTGAAGCAGATACGGTTGATATCAGCGCAAATGGGGTGGGTTTAGTTACCCGTGACGGCATCAGCCCCAACACATCCCTTGAGATGTGGTTGCGTATCCCCGATCAGCACGCGCCCCTTTACGCAAGGGGGGAAGTCGTCTGGTCACGACCTGCAGGGAATCCTGCCCAGAAGCGCCTGGGAGTGAGGCTTGAGAAGGCCGAGCTCATGGGGCTGGCGCGCATACTCTGGCTCAGGAGAGGCACCTAAAACAGCCACAAAAAACTTGACCGTCAGCTTGACTTGTGGTAGAGTGGAAAAACTATTTACGGCTTTGTGCGCCATTTTGCCTTTTCACCGGCTTTTCTCCGGTTCATGAAGTGCCCGTCTTTCTCTCTTTATATTTATAAAAGGAGGCAGAATGAAGTCGGGAGCGCGCTGTAAAGGTAGTGTTTTTGCGTTTGTAGTCGTTTGTCTGTATTCGGCTTTATCACTTCTCGGGTGCTCTTCTCAAAAAGCGCCCACACAACCCGCGATCACTGTCTGGCACTGGATGACGGACAGGGAGCCCGCATTCCAGACTCTGGCCAAACAATACCAAGATAATACCGGCATCAAAGTGAACTTCGAGCTCTATGCCCCTTCTGACGCATATTCGCAGAAGGTGCGTGCTGCCGCACAGGGGGGGAATCTCCCCGATGTGTTCGGGATCCTCGGAGAAAAGAGGGATTTTGCCTCCTTTATCAAAGCGGGGCACATCCTGGACATTACTCCGTACATGGAAGAGAATAACGGGGAGTGGAGGAAGATGCTTTTTGCCAAGGCGCTGGCAGTCAATGAATTCGGCGCGGGCAACAGCTACGGCATCACCCCCGGCGTATACGGCGTACCCATCGATGTCATGACCATCCAGATGCTCTATAACAAGGACTTGTTCAAAAAGCTCGGGCTGGACCCTGAGAGGCCTCCGCAGACCTTCGATGAATTCATCATGGTCGGCGCCAAGATAAAAGAAGCAAACATGGAGGGGCTGGTTTCCGGATGGGGCGAGATGTGGATGATCGACTGCCTTGCCAATAACTATGCCTTTAATATCATGGGCAAGGACAAGGTTTTGGCCACGATCCGCGGGGAAGTCCCGTATACCGACCCGGACTGGATCAAGGTCTTTAGCCTGTTCGACCAGATGCAGAAATCCGGGGTCCTGGCCAGCGGCCTGGTCACCATGGTCAATAAGACCGCCGAGCAGCTCTTTGCCAACGATAAGGCGGTCTTTGCCTTTAACGGTTCCTGGTGCGTCAATGTCTATAAAGGGATGAACCCCAATCTTAATTATGGGGCGATACTTCCTCCTAAAGCTTCGGATAAATACCCGATGGCGATTTGGGGAGGCGCAGGCTCCTCTTTTATGGTGAACGGCCGCTCTGCCAAAAAAGAAGAAGCGGTGAAATTCCTGAAATGGCTTACCACCGGCGACCAACAGGCATACCTCGCGGAGGCCACCAAGAATTTACCGGCAAACAAAGAAAGCCTCGGAAAGATTCCCGCGCTCCTGGCGCAGTTTGCCAGGAATATGGACGCAACCACCCTTCCCAATGTGTGGGGTATATCAGAATTTTCACAAGTCATCGAAGCCTTTGATAAGGGAATACAACCGATTATTATCGGCGAGAAGACTCCTGAGCAGGTAGCGCAGGAAGTGCAAAAAGTCATGGAACGCGAATTATCCAGGGCGCGGTGATGCCTGAGCGCCTTTATGCGCAACAAGCGGACCGATAGACCGGCATGAGAGTAAGGGATACGTTAGAAAATTATATCTTTGTCCTGCCCGCGGTAGCGATATTCGCTATTTTCTATATCATCCCTTTTGTCTGCGTCGTACTGCTGGGGCTTTATGACTGGGATGGG
>JAQTNB010000013.1 GCA_028714055.1 Candidatus Omnitrophota bacterium | reverse complement strand
CCACATAGGCAACGTCGTTTTCGGTAACGGCATACGAGATATCGATCCGCCCTGTTTCGGGGTTCAGCGAGACGGAATCCTGCACCTGCGCGAAGATATACCCGCGGTCAAAATAGATCCCCTGGACATTGACGATATCGTTCCTGAGGGCTTCCTGGCTGAAGACCTTGCCGGGTGTACAGTCCTTGAGCGCCGCCTGTATCTCCTTCTTGCTTATCTTATCGTTACCGGAAAGGGAAACGCTCCCCACCAGGTATTTCTTGCCTTCTTCGACCCTGACCAG
Organism: Candidatus Omnitrophota bacterium; assembly: GCA_028714055.1. Lineage (GTDB taxonomy): Bacteria > Omnitrophota > Gorgyraeia > Gygaellales > Profunditerraquicolaceae > JAQTNB01. Next base: position 11,124 of record JAQTNB010000013.1, on the reverse strand, counting down.
GACGATCAACCGGGAGGCCTTCGGGCTGCGCTGGACCTCGTAGGATGCCGCGATGTCGGCAAAGCCGTGCTTGCGGTAAAACGCCCTGATACGCTCCATATCCTCCTCAAGGACATCCTCTTTAAGCGCGCCCGCATTCAGGAGCCACGCGCGTTTGGTCTTCATAAGCTTGAGGATCCGGGAATCGGAAAAGGCATTGTTGCCTTCGACGATTATATTCTTGATCTTTACCCGCCTGCCTTCGGTAACGCTAAAAGTGACCTTTGCCTTGTTCGTCTCCTTGTTGGTATCGACCTGGGTGGTGATCTCATTGTCCCCGAAGCCTTTTTTCTCGTACAGCTTCCGGATGATCTCGACATCTTCGGCAAGGCGAGGATGATCAAGGTATTGGTTCTCTTTGGTCTTCAGCAGCTCTTTTAATTTCTCTTCCTTCATCGTCAGGCGGCGTATCCCGGAAAAAAGTATCTTTTCTATGATCGGCCTCTCCGCGACCCTGACCACCACCTTGACCCCTCCCTGGTAGTCCTCGGTATCGATATTGATGTCGCTGAAATACCCCAAAAGATACAGGCGCTTGAGGTCGTCACTGACAACGTTCTCCAGGTACGGCGAGCCGACCCTGGTTTTCATTTTGGAAAGAATCGTATTGGTACTAATGGATTTATTCCCTTTTACTTCAATGGAGGTAACGGCCTTGGCGGCCGGTTCCCGGGGGGTGGAGGCGCTTTCGGCGGCATCCTGGTCATAGGAAGGCTCGACCTGGGCGCACAAGGGGAGGTTCCCGAAGGCAAAGAAAAAGAACGCAAAGATGAGCAAAATTGTCCTGCGCATTGGGGGTATTATATAGGAACCGGAGAGAGAAATCAAGTTTTTTCGCCTACTCAATACGGGCAATATTCTCGAACCTGGTGTATTCCTTGATAAAAGTAAGTTTAAGCGTCCCCACCGGGCCGTTGCGCTGTTTGGCGATGATGACTTCGGCAATCCCCTGGTTATCCGGAGCGGGGTTATAATATTCTTCCCTCAGGATCAAAACGACCACATCGGCGTCCTGTTCGATGGCGCCCGATTCCCTTAAGTCAGAGAGCTGAGGCCGGTGGTCTGTGCGCGATTCCACGGCCCTTGAGAGCTGGCTGATCGCCACCACCGGGATATTCAACTCCCTTGCCAGGGCCTTCAGCGACCGGGATATCTCCGAGATCTCCTGCTGCCTGTTCTCGATATTGCTCGACCCGCGCATAAGCTGCATATAATCGAGCACGATCAGCTGGATATCCTGGTGCGCTTTGAGCCTGCGGGCCTTGGCGCGCAGTTCCATGACCGATATCGCCGGCGTATCGTCGATAAAGATAGGGGATTCCGAAAGCTTTCCGGCAGCCGCGGTGAGGCGCGGCCAGTCGGAAGAAGCAAGATAGCCCGTGCGCACCTTATTGGCATCGACACGGGCATGTGAGCAAAGCATGCGCTGGGCAAGCTGTTCTTTGGACATTTCCAGGCTGAAAACCGCGATGGGCACTTTTTCCACGATGCCAGCATATTCGGCGATACAGAGGGCAAAAGCGCTCTTGCCCATCGACGGCCTGCCGGCGACGATAATAAGGTCCGAAGGCTGGAGCCCCGCGGTCTTGATGTCAAAATCTATAAAACCGGTGGGGATACCGGTAACGTGGGCTTTCTTCTGATACAGCCGGTCGATGGTCTCAATGCTGTCCTTGATGACTTCCTTAAGAGGAAGGTAGCTCCCCTTGGTCCTGCGGTCGCTTACCTCGAAAATGAAGCGTTCGGCGCTGTCCACGACTTCTTCGATCCGGCCGTCGCTCTCGTAACACATCGAGACGATACGGGTGGAATTGTTGATCAGGGTCCGCAGGATGCTCTTCTCCCTGACGATGGAGACGTAGTGGTTGATGTTGGCGGCAGTGGGGACGGAATTCACCAGCACCGTCAGGAAACTCACCCCTCCGACGTGCTCCAGGGTCCCCCGGCGCTTCAGCTCATCGGTCAGCGTAATAAGGTCGACCGCCTTGTTGGTGTTAAAGAGGTCCGCGATGGCTTCAAAGACCCTCTGGTGGGAATCTTTATAGAACGTGCCGGCATCAAGCGATTCCAGGGCTACCGAAACGGCTTCTTCGTCGATAAGCATCGAACCCAAAACCGCCATTTCGGCTTCCAGGTTTTGCGGCGGGACTTTTTCCAGGATTGTATCGGGCATTTACTTCTTAACTATCCAGACTTTGATCTTGGCAGGAACGTCCGGGTGCAGCTTTATGGGCACCTCGTATATCCCCAGGGATTTGATCGGCTCTTCCAGAAGAATGCAGTTTTTATCTATCTGGATCCCCTCATCTTGGATGGCTTTGGCGACTTCAAATGCCGTGATGCTTCCGTAAAGGGAATCGTTCTCTTCCTGGGTAAGCACCGGTATGGTCAACGCCAGGCCGTCAAGGCGGCTTTTCAGTTCCTGGGCCTTGGCCTTTGTGCTTTCCTGCTCCAAGAGCCTGCGGCGCTTCTGCTCTTCCAGCCTCTTCAGGTTTGCCTCGGTCACCGGAACAGCCAGCCCCCGGGGAAGAAGAAAATTACGGGCAAAGCCGTCCTTTACCTTCAGGACCGCTCCGGCCTTTCCGATTTTTTCCACGTCTTTGCTTAGGATGACTTCCATCGCGCTTCCTTTCAAACAAAAACCGCCTGTTATGCGCGGCTATACGGCAAAAGCGATATAAAACGCGCTTTTCTTATCTCTTCGGCAACGAGCCGCTGATGCAGGGCGCAATTCCCGGAATAACGGCTGGAGACTATCTTGCCTCTCTCCTTGATAAAAGACTCAAGGAACTTGGCGTCCTTGTAATCAATGGTGCGGTTTTTGTCGGCGCAGAAGCGGCATACCTTCCTGCGCTGGCGAAAACCCCGGTCCAGCCTCTTGCCCGTTAACTTGCCTCTCTTCAGCGGTCCCTTACCCTTAACCTTGGGCTTCATCATTTTTGCTCTCGCTCTCCTCAAGCCACGCTGTTTCGGTTGCCGGCTCCTGCTCCGTTGCCCCGGCTGCTGTTTCGCCGGCGGCAGCCCGGCCTGCACCGGACGCCTGGCCCAGGAACTGCACGCGCTCTGCGCGGACTTCTATGACATTACGTTTTTGCCCCGAGGCATCCTCCCAGGAACGGGACTGGAGCCTCCCCTCGACAAAAATAGGGCTTCCTTTATGCAGGTACTGATTACAGTTCTCAGCCTGCTTATCCCAGACTACCGCGGTAATAAAACACACTTCTTCCTTGAATTCCTGACTGGTCTTATCACGGAATTTCCGGTTGACCGCCAGCCGCAGGTTCACTACCGCGGTCCCCTGCGGAGTATAGCGGAGCTCGGGGTCTTTCGTCAAATTCCCCATTAAAAGCACCTTGTTAAACGACGCCATAGCTGCTCCTCTTTTTGAACCTAAACGCCTTTGGTAGTGAAGATCACCGCCAACATCAGCAACGAAAGGACCAGGAATAATACGCCGAAGATGATGCGCGCCTTTGTCGTTATCATGGTCTTATCCAGGTTTACCATCGCTTTGTCCAGGACCTCTTTGAGGATAGAGACTACCCTGGCGCCCAGCAGCAGGTCTAAGCCTGCCAGGACTCCGATGACACTGGCAAAGATTGCCACAGCCCTGATTAAACCGATAATCGCCATTTCATCCATACGCCCTCCTTGGGTTGGCGGCAGCCGTGCGCGCGGACCTACTTCTGCACGGTGATCAGCACGCGCAGCACATTTTCGTTGAGTTTATACGTCTGACGCAGTTTCGCCACGGCAGTCCCGTCGGCGGTAAAATTCAAAAGATAATAAACGCCTTCGCTGAACTTCCTGAGCGGGAACCACAGCTTTCTCCTCTCCGCCCACAAGGCCGCCTTCTCCACGGTGCCGTTGTTCTTGGTGACCGCGTCCGCCAGCTGGGTAAACAACTCCTTGCGTTCGTCTTCGGAAAGGGTGGGTTTAACGATAAACATCGCTTCATACTTGTTCATTACGTGCTCCTCTTATTATACGTGTTCATGGCTTCGGCGGCACCTTTTGCCGCCCATACGCCGCAGCATTCCGCTGCCCGGGAAATGACATCCTGAAGCTGTGCCTTTTCTTTTTTTAAGAACGGTGAGAGGACAAAATCCGCTGCCTCTTTACCTCCCGAAGGCCTGCCGATCCCGATACGCAGGCGGCTGAAATCCTGGGTCCCGGCGGATGCTATGATCGAGGCAAGGCCCCGGTGCCCGCCGGAAGAGCCGCTTGCGCGCAGCTTAAGCCTCCCGAACTCCAGGTCCAGATCATCGCAGACGACCAAAAGGCCGCCCGCGTCGACCGCGTATTTATCAAGTAACTGCCGCACCGCGCTTCCCGAGAGGTTCATGAACGTCATCGGAAGCGCTAAAACGGCCTTGTGTCTTTCTATCTGTGCCGCCGCGCTGACGGCCGGAATATACTTTTCTTTTTTGAGCGAAACGCCTGCCGCCTTTGCCAGGGCCCTGACTACCGAAAAACCTACGTTGTGCCGCGAATCGGTATAAAGCCTTCCAGGGTTGCCTAATCCTACAATCAGCCTCATCCGCACGCTCGATACCCGGCTTATTTCTCTTTCTTTTCTTTCTTCTCTTCCTTTTCTTCTTCGCCGGCGACTTCTTTCTTTTCCTTGATGACTTCTGGCTCTTTCTGCTCTTCGCCTTCTACGGCAGGGGCAGCGGCCTCTTCCTGCACCGGAGCGGATACCGTGATCACGACTGTTTCCGGCTCGGCGGTAAACTTGGCATTCAGCGGAGGAACAATGTCCTTAAGCTGGATGGAATCGCCGATCTTCAGGGCGCTGACATCCACCTCGATCTCTTTCGGTATGTTGGTCGGAAGACACTCTACTTCGACCTCCCACAATATATGCTCCAGCGACCCGCCGTCCTGCTTGACTCCCACGGGCTCTCCCTTGGCGACGACCGGAACGTTGATCTTGATCTCCTTAGTCAGCGAAATCTCGTTAAAGTCAACGTGAATGATGTCCTCGCTGACGGGGTTATACTGTATCTCCTTGATCAGGCAGGAGCGGGCTTTCTGCTTCTTGTCGTCCTTGATCCTAAGGCTGATGATGACGTTCTCCAGGCGGTGCTGGTGCACCAGTCCCAGGAGCACTTTATGCGAAACCTGGATCGCCTTTGCCTCTTTGCCTTCCGAATATACCACGGCCGGTATATAGCCTTTATCGCGCAGGTCCTTGACCTTGCCCCTGCCCAACCCTTCCCTTATCTCCGCGTCCAAAAATATCTCGTCCATACCATGCTCCGTTTAAATGTGCGTTGATTAGTCGAACAAACTGCTCACCGATTCTTCCGTGCGAATCCGCTTGATCGCCTCGCCCAAAAGGTCGGCGATCGAAAGCACCTTGATCCGGGGATGCTGCTTCTCTTTAGGCAAAGGGATACTGTCGGTTATGATCAGCTCCTGAAGGTCTTTGCATTTATCGATCCGCTCGACCGCCGGCCCCGATAAGACCCCGTGCGTGATCGCCGCCCTGACACTTCTGGCCTTCGCGGCCTTGAGGGTCTCCACTGCCTCTATCAGGGAGCTGCCGGTCGCGATCAGGTCGTCAACGATAAGCGCGTCGCGCCCTTCCACTTCACCGAGGATGTGCATGACCTCGGTCTTCTCCGGCGATATCCTTCTTTTGTCGATGATCGCCAGCCCCGCGCTCATCCTCTTCGCGTAGGCCCTCGCCATCTTTATGCTGCCGACATCCGGCGAGACCACGACGATGTCCTTGAATTTGTTCTTGGAAAAATAATCGTTGATCACCCCGACGGCAAAAAGATGGTCCACCGGGATATCGAAAAACCCCTGGATCTGGCCCGCATGCAGATCCATGGTCAGGATCCTGTTTGCGCCGGCGACCGTCAGGAGGTTTGCCACCAGCTTCGCGGTGATCGGCACGCGCGGCTGGTCTTTCCTGTCCTGGCGCGCATACCCGAAATACGGGACCACCGCGGTTATGCGCTGGGCGGAAGCACGGCGCAGCGCGTCAAGCATGATCAAAAGCTCCATCAGGTTCTCGTTGGGGGGAGGGCATGTCGGTTGAACGACAAAAACGTCCCTGCCGCGCACGTTCTCGTTTATCTTGACGCGGATCTCCCCTTCGCTGAAACGTTCGACCAGGGCATCCGCAAGGCTGATCTTGAGATACTTGCAGATATCCTTTGCCAGCTGCGGGTTTGCGTTGCCGCTGAATACCATCAATTTATCCATGGATTACCTCGTATGCTTTTTTACCAACGGGCGTGCCGGGATGCCGATGACCGTCGAGCCCGGCGGCACCTGCTTTCCCCGGGTGACCACGCACCCTGCCCCGGTCTTTGCCCGGGCCCCGATCTTTACCGGCGCTACCAATACCGTATCCGAGCCGATAAAAGCATTGTCCCCGATCACCGTATTTCCTTTTTTAAGGCCGTCGAAGTTGGCAGTAACGCTCCCTGCGCCTATATTAACCGACCTGCCAAGGCGGCTGTCTCCGATATAACTGAAATGCTTTATGAAAGATTTTGCGCCGACTGAGGAACGCACGACCTCAAGGAAATTACCGGCCACAACCTCATTACCGAGCGTTGTCCCCTCCCTGAGGTGGATAAAGGGGCCTATTGAACAGCGATTACCAATTTTAACACCCCTTTCGATGACTGTAAAGGGATAAATCACGGTATCCCGGCCGATCCGGGTGCCGTAGGCAATGCAGGCGCTCGGGGGATGGACGATCGTAACTCCCCGCTCCATCAAGCCGTCATTGATGCGGCCTTGCATAAGAGACGAAGCAACACTCAGTTCCTTGCGCGAGTTGATCCCCATGGCTTCCTGCGCGTCTTCAAGCACCACCCCTTCGATGATCCCGCCGCGCCGGTAGAGGATGGATATCGCGTCAGTCAGGTAATATTCCTTTGTCCGCGGGCTCGGTTTTATGAGCTTGAGCGCCTCCTTGAGGCTCCGGGTGTTAAAACACATAATACCGGTATTGATCTCTTTGGTCTCTTTCTGAAAATCGTCGGCATCTTTTTCTTCGGCTATCCCGCAGATACTTCCGTATTTATCCCGCAGGATCCGGCCGTAACCCGCGGGTTTATCCATACGCGCGGTAAGCAGCGTAATATCGGCACGCGACTTGGCGTGCGCGTCAAGAAGCTGCTCAACCGTCCCGGCTTTTAACAAAGGCGTATCACCGTAAAGGACCAGGACCGTGCCGCTTGACCCGCTTAAGCGCGCAAGCGCCTGTTTGACCGCGTCGGCAGTGCCCAAAAGCTTTTTTTGCCTGACTACGAGGGTGCGGGCTCCCCGCAGGAATTCTTCCACCTGGTGCCGGCCGTGCCCGACGACGGTGATCGTCTTTTTCGGCTTAAGCTGCTTTACCAGGTCAAGCACATAGCCCAGCATCGGCCTTGCGCACACAGGATGCAGCACTTTCGGAAGCGCCGATTTCATGCGCTTCCCTTCTCCGGCGGCTAAGATGATGACGGTGAGGTTAGTGAGTTTTTTTGGCATGGGGTTATGATTCCATAATAACGACTTAATCTATCCCTTGCCTAAACACTTCAAAATTCTTTCGTCTTCTGCCTTTGGCAGAAGACTCAACAATTTTGAAGTAGGCTGCGGGACGTACTTTTTTGCCTTGCTCCGCAAGGCAAAAAAGTACAGTTGCCCGGTGAGGATTCGAACCTCAACACTCAGACCCAAATTCTGATGTGCTACCATTACACTACCGGGCAGTCCTTGCGAACCTCAAACTGTTACTCTGCGTCAAATTCGGTGTGCCCGGCCTCAATGGTTGAGCCTGTCTTCTTCTCGTGATCAAACGCTTCCAGTATCCTCTTCTGAAGATACTCCCTGAAGGACTGGGTAATGGGATGGGCCAGGTCCTTATGCTCCGACTGGGCGCTCCCGGCGGCTTCCGGGCCGGTGGGCCGGGGGGTTACCGGAAGCGATGAGCCGCATTGATTGCAATATTTACTGCGCGCTTCGTTCTTAAACCCGCATTTCGGGCAGGGCTGCTTGACTTTCCGGGAAGGCATGGCAATAAAAAGGCCATTAGACCCTTCGATGACTTTGATATTGCGCACGACAAACGCATTATCAAAAGTGACGGTTGCATACGCTTTGAGTTTCTTATCCGGCGAATCCTTAAGGAAAATCCTGACCTCGGTTATCTCCATGCGCAGACCTCCTTCTGAAGCCTCTTTAGCGGGTGCGGGCGGCAAAAACACGCCACCCCGTCTTGCTCTCACTGATCCGTCTAACCAGGGAAAAAGCCTCCTTCCGGGATGAACAGATGCAAAATACAGCCGGGCCGCTGCCCGACATCAAGACTAATTCCGCTCCCCAGGCACGCAGGGCCTTTGCAATGCGCCCTACCTCTGGATATAAACCGCAGGTCACCTGCTGGAGGCCGTTAAAAAGGGCCTTGCCAAGCAGTATTTTATCGTTTTTTTCCAATGCTAAAATAGGTATTCTAACACTATATTTTGCCGTTGTCAATGGGGCGTTTGGGCCTTTCGCGGCCTTTTTTGCAAGCTCATCCCACCCCCGGTATATCCGGGGAGTGAGCACCTTGACCCGCGGGACCGCTACAACGTGCCAAAGGGCCCTTTGAGAGAGGCGCGGGAGCAGGCGGATCTTTTCTCCTCTTCCGCCTGCCTCGGCAAAAGGGGTATCATGAATAAAAAACGGCACATCGCTGCCTATTTCCGCCGCCAGGGAAAGAAGCGTCCTGCGGGGAAGGCCGAGTTTCCAGAGTCTATTGAGCGCCAGAAGCGTTGTCGCGGCGTTACTTGAGCCGCCCCCCATTCCTGCGCCGACCGGGATACGCTTGGTTATCCCGATATCCACGCCCTGCCGGACCCCAAAGCGCTCCTGCAAAAGGGAAGCGCTGCGATAGGCGAGGTTCTGAGAACTCCGGCGGGGTAATTGAGGCGAATCCGAAAAAACGTTTATGCGGGGGTCTTTGCGCAGCGTAAAGGTGAGCGTATCGCACAGGTCGATGCGCTCAAAAAGGGTCTTTATGCTGTGGAATTTATCGGGGCGTTTTGAGAGGACCTGAAGGTAGAGGTTTAACTTGGCGTAAGAAGGAAGGGTGAGCTTTCTCACATCAGATTACGCAATGACGGCGCGCGCTGCCTTTTCAATATCGAGGCTGGTCAGGTTATACTCCTTAAGGAGGTCCTGAGGCTCTCCCGATTGGCCGTATCTGTTTTTAACGCCTACGCGGACGACCCTGGTGGGGCAGCTTTCAGCGACCACTTCGTCGACGCTGGAGGCCAGGCCCCCGGTGACCGTGTGCTCTTCGCAGACGACGATCCCCTTGGTCAGGCGCGCGGACTGGCGTATTGCCTCGGCATCAAGCGGCCGGATAGTATGGATGTTGACCACCCGCGCCTGGATGCCCTTTGCGGCAAGGTTTGCGGCTGCCTCAAGGGCCGTGGCGACCATCAGGCCGCAGGCAATGAGCGTAACATCCTTGCCCTCGCGCAAGACCTGGGCTTTACCCAGCTTGAATTCCCCCTTATTCTCGATAGTCGGGATACGCGGCCTGCTCAGGCGCACATAAAACGGGCCGGGCGTCGCGGCGCAGGCACTGATCGCTTCTTTCGTCTGGGGCCCGTCGCAGGGGACGATGATGTTCATGTTCGGTATAACGCGCATCAGAGAGATGTCTTCCAGCGCCTGGTGGCTTGCGCCGTCGGGCCCGACGGTGATGCCGGCATGCGTGGCGACGATCTTGATGTTAAAATTGCTGTATGAAACGGAGTTGCGCACCTGGTCCCATGCGCGGCCGGTGGCAAATATGGCAAAGGTCGAGACAAAGACGGTCTTGCCGCAGCTGGCCATCCCCGCGGCAGTCGCCATCATATTCTGTTCGGCGACCCCGAAATTAAAAAACCGCTCCGGGAACTCTTTGGCAAAAACGCCCGTGCGCGTGGAGCTTGAAAGGTCCGCGTCAAAGACCACGATATCCGGGCGGGCTTTGCCTAGTTCAATGAGCGTCTTGCCGTAAACGTCGCGCTGGTACAATTGTTCTGCCATTTTTGAGCTCTTTTCTCCCCGTAACCGTTAACGCAATTCCTGCAGGGCCTTCTGGGCTTCTTCTTTGGTCGGGGCCCGGCCGTGAAAATCAACGACATTCTCCATAAACGAAACGCCCTTGCCTTTGATGGTGCGGGCGATGATCACGCTTGGCTTTCCCTTAATCCCTTGCGCCTCTTTATAGGCCTCTACTATCTGCTGCATATCATGCCCGTCGATCTCGATGGTGTGCCAGCCGAAGGCCTGCCATTTCTGAGCCAGGGGCTCCAGGTTCATCACATCGCAAGTCCTGCCGTCTATCTGAAAACCGTTATAATCGATGATCGCGCACAGGTTATCGCAGGCGTAATGACTGGCGGCCATTGCCGCCTCCCAGACATTGCCTTCCTGGCTCTCGCCGTCACCCAGGAGCACATAGACACGGTAATCAAGCTTATCGATCCTGGCAGCCAGGCTCATGCCTAAAGCAACGGACAAACCCTGGCCAAGAGAGCCTGAAGCAACCTCTACGCCGGGCGTGCGCCTGTCCGGATGCCCCTGCAGCATCGAACCCATCTTACGAAGGGTCAAAAGGCGCTCCAGAGGAAAATACCCCGATTCGGCAAGCACCGCATACCATAAGGGACAGCAGTGGCCTTTGGACATATGGAAACGGTCGCGCTGCGGCCAGGAGGGTTCTTTGGGGTTATGGCGCAGGACCGAAAAGAAGAGCGCGGTTATGAGGTCCGCCGATGAAAGGCTCCCTCCCGGATGGCCTGAGCCGGCCTCGGCAAGCATCTGCACGATAAGCCTGCGGATCTGTTTTGCCTTCTCCTGAAGCTCGCGTATCTCGGTCATTGCGTATCAAGCCTTTCTATCTTCTGTTTGATCTCATCCTGCCCGGAATCAAGCTCGAGGGACTTTTCCCAGCTTGCCTTGGCCTTCTGGATATCCCCGGCGCGGAAATACGCTTCTCCCAGATGATCGAAGATCACCGGATCATCAAGGAGCTTTGCCGCCCGTTCAAGCTCTCCCACCGCCTCTGTGAGCCTGCCCTGTTTGAAATAAAGC
>JAQTNB010000012.1 GCA_028714055.1 Candidatus Omnitrophota bacterium | reverse complement strand
CTCGGCGCACGCAAGATATTCGTGCTCACCTACAAGCCGGATTATTTCCGCAAATTCGGCTTTAAGAAGATCGCGCACGCCCGCCTTCCGCACAAGATCTGGGCGGAATGCATCAACTGCTGCAAATTTCCCGACTGCAGGGAAACAGCCCTTCTAAAAAACTTGTAAAATAGAATTTGTATGATATAATTTTTCCTTATTGCAACGTATAAAGAATACGGGTCAATGGTCAATGGTCGATAGTGTATGGTCGATAGTCAATAGTCGATGGTCGATAGTGTACCTGCAGACGATAGACCACAGACCATCGATCCGTTTATTAAGGAGGCATGAATGGATTATTTATTGAGCGACGAACAAAAGATGATCAGGGAGCTGGCGCGCAAGATCGCCGTAGAAAAGATCCAGCCGGTTGCGGCAAAGCACGACCAGACGGAAGAATTCCCCTGGGAGGTGATTAAGATCATCGCCGAATCGGACCTCTTCGGCTTATTTATCCCCGAAGAATACGGCGGAATGGGCGTCGGCGTTTTAAATTTATGCCTGGCAACCGAAGAGCTTTCCCGGGCGTGCGGCGGCATCGCCGTCTGCTATGCGGCCTCCGCTTTGGGGACGTTCCCGATCGTGCTCTTCGGAAACGACGAGCAGAAAAAGAAATACCTTCCCGACCTGGCAAAAGGAAAAAAGGTGGCAGCCTTCGGCATTACCGAACCGGAAGCCGGGTCTGACGCTTCGGGGATCAAGACCACCGCCCGCAAGGAAGGCGACCATTATGTGCTTAACGGCCTGAAGCACTTTATCACCAACGGCGGAGACGCCGAAACCTACGTCGTCATCGCCATGACGGATAAGACAAAAGGCGCGCGAGGCGCATCCGCATTTATCGTTGAGAAAGGCACACCCGGCTTTACCTTTGGAAAAAAAGAGGATAAGCTGGGTATCCGCGCCTCATCGACCAGGGAGCTTGTTTTTACGGATTGCAAGATCCCCAAAGAAAACCTTCTTGCCAAGGAAGGCATGGGTTTCATCGTGACCATGAAGACCTTTGATATGTCCCGGCCGGGCGTCGCAGCCCAGGCATTAGGCATCGCGCAGGGCTCTTTGGACGTCGCGGTAAAATACTCCAGGGAACGCCAGCAGTTCGGCAAGCCGATCTCCAGTTTTCAGGGTATTCAATGGATGCTCGCGGATATGGCTACGGAAGTCGAGGCAGCGCGCGCGCTGGTGTATTCCTGCGCCAGGGCGATCGATGCCAAGGTCAAGGACGTGGCCAAGGATTCGGCCATGGCAAAGCTGTTTGCTTCGGATGTCGCGATGAAGGTAAGCACGGATGCCGTGCAGATCCTCGGCGGGTACGGTTACATGAAGGATTATCCGGCTGAAAAGTTCATGCGCGATGCCAAGATCACCCAGATATACGAAGGTACCAATCAGATCCAGCGCAACATCATCGCCTTGCAGTTGATCAAGGAAATGGCAAAACAATAAGACATGAACATAATCGTCTGCATAAAACAGGTCCCCGAAACAACCGAGGTAAGGATCAATCCTGAAACCAATACCCTTATCCGCGAAGGCGTTAAGTCCATCATCAACCCTTTTGATATGTACGCCATAGAAGAGGCGGTGCGCCTCAAGGAAAAATTCGGGGGAAAGGTCAGCGTTCTCACTATGGGGCCTCCGCAAGCTGAAGCTGCGCTGCGGGAAGCAATATCCATGGGAGCGGACGAAGGGGTCCTGGTGTGCGACCGCGCGTTTGCCGGCAGCGATACTTGGGCTACCAGTTACACCCTTTCAGGCGCCATCAGGAAGCTGGGAGCGTTTGACCTGATCCTCTGCGGTAAACAGGCCTCTGACGGGGATACCGCGCAGGTTGGGCCAGGGATATCCGCGCACCTGGATATTCCTCAGGTCACTTACGTCAAAAAGATCGAAGAGGTAAAAGAGAAGAGTATGCGCGTGGAACGCATGCTTGAAGAGGGTTATGAAGTCATTGAGACGCCGCTGCCCGCGGTGTTGACCGTTGTCAAAGAGATTAATGAGCCCAGGATCCCGTCGCTTAAAGGGATGATGAGGGCAAAGCAGGCGAAGATCACATTCCTTACCCAGAAAGAGCTTGCGCTCGACCCCCAGCAGCTGGGGCTCGCAGGTTCTCCGACGCAGGTGGTCAAGATATTTACGCCTCCGCAGAGGACCGGCGGAGAGATGTTAAAAGGCGAGATACCCGAGATAGCGGAAAAACTCGCGGAATTATTGAGAAGCGAGATACCCTAACCCTATGCCCATACAGATCATCATTGAAAAATGCACCGGTTGTTCTTTGTGCGTGAAGGCCTGCCCCTTTGATGCTATCCGCGTCATGGATAAAAAAGCGGTGATCGACCTTAACAAATGCAATCTCTGCGGCGCATGCGTGCCGGCATGCAAATTCAAAGCCGTGCTTCTGGAAAAACCGCAAAATACGGCAGTGCCCTGCGCAGAAGAGTTAAAAAGCTATAAAGGGATATGGGTGTTTATCGAACAAAAGAAAGGCAAGGTCCAGCCGGTAGCTTATGAATTGCTCGGAAAAGCGCAGGAGCTGGCGCGCAGCCTCAACTGCCAGGTTTCAGGGGTTTTCATAGGGCACGGCCTTCAGGACCAGCTGGATGAACTGATCTGGCACGGCGCCGACAACATTTATCTGGTCGAAGCACCCGAGCTGGCGAATTTCCAGGATGAGCCCTATACCAACGTGATCGTTGAGTTGATCAGGAAATATAAACCGGAAATATTCCTCTGCGGCGCCACCGCCATCGGCCGCTCGCTTATTTCACGCGTAGCGATCCAGATCAAAACAGGGCTTACGGCGGATTGCACGGCGCTGGATATCGACCCTGAGCGCAAGATCCTGCTTCAGACGCGGCCGGCTTTCGGGGGCAATATCATGGCAACGATCATCAGCCCGAATTACCGTCCGCAGATGGCAACGGTACGCCATAAAGTCATGCAGCCCATGCAGCCGGATAAGCACCGTAAAGGAAAAATAATCAGGGAATCTTTCGATCCCGCTCTATACGCCTCCCGCACCAGGCTCCTGGACATTATCGAAGAAGTGGAGAGCCTTATAAACCTTGCCGAGGCGGATATCATTGTTTCCGGGGGCCGGGGGATGGGAGGCCCTGAGAATTTCAAGTTATTGGAAGAGCTGGCGCATGTTTTGGACGCGGCGGTAGGCTCTTCGCGCGCAGCCGTTGATGCCGGCTGGATGCCGTATTCCCATCAGGTCGGCCAGACCGGCAGGACCGTTGCGCCTAAGATCTACATTGCCTGCGGGATCTCGGGACAGATCCAGCATCTCGTCGGCATGCAGTCTTCAAAGATCATCATCGCCATCAACAAAGACCCCGATGCGCCGATATTTAAAGTCGCCACATACGGCATCGTTGGGGACCTCTTTCAGATAGTGCCCGCCCTTACGAAGAAGTTCAAGGAAGTGCTCAGGAAATAGATTCCGCACGCAAAATTCCAAGTACGCAAAATTCCAAATTCCAAGCACCAAATTCCAATAAATTTCAAATTACAAATACTAAATTCTAAACATATGTTTGAATTTTGATATTTGGAATTATTTGGGTTTTGGTGCTTGGGATTTGGTGCTTATCCTTACTTGGTGCTTAGAATTTTACGCGCTTAGGAATTTTTTATTAAATTATTCATTAAACTATTGACATTCCTGCTTTTACGGATAAAATAATTCTTAATGCAGGAGGGTTTACGATGAAGGAGCGGAGGCTCTTCCAGCGTTTCAAGGTAAATTTTCCCGTAAATTTCAGCGAACTTCAAAGCAACAAGCAAGGCGACGGAAACATGATCGATGTCAGCGCCGGCGGAGGGGGTATGATCGTCACCCACCTGAGCCTTTCTCCGGAAACCTTCCTGCAAATGCATCTTGAAATACCCGATAAGCTTGAGCCCCTTCATGTTAAAGCAAAAGTCGTCTGGACCGCGCAAATCGGCGCGGATGCCTACCGTGTAGGGGTGCAATTTGAGAACGTGGATTTTATTGGGCTTTCCCGCGCCCTAAAATTCAAAATCCTCTGATATTCACCTTCCTATCTCTCTGTATTTAACCCCTTTATAATGAAGTAGTTACAAATAGCCTGTTTGTAAAGGATTCCTTGATCTTCTTACTATGGCATTATAACAATCCTGTTTGCATACTAATCATTTCTTTTGCTTAACAATGTAAAAGAATGTAAAGATTTTCCTTGACAAAATCCATTTCATTTTTTATAATTAAGCTATGGTGATGAATAGCGGATTAATGACTATAGAAGAACTGGCCGGTTATTTACGGGTGACGCGCCGCACGATTTATGATTGGCTTAAGCATAACAGGATCCCCGCGGTGAAACTTGTAGGCCAGTGGAGGTTTAAAAAGGAGAAGATCGATGCCTGGCTTGAAAACAAGTCCCTCCATTAAAAGACGGCAGGAATCGGCAACGTTGGACCGCAGGATCTTCGCGCGCTTACCTATTAAGCTGTCGGCGCGGATCTTAAACCCCTTGAACGGTTCGGAGAGCGACGCGGAGACCGTAGACATCAGCGCAAACGGCGTAGGCCTGCAGATGCCCCGCGGAGTTTCTTCAGGTACACCCCTGGAGCTTTGGCTGCGCATCCCCGATATGCATGAACCGTTGTATTCGCGGGGAGAGGTTGTCTGGACACAACCGGTCGCAGGGTATCCTCTGCAGCGCGCAGGCATCGCGCTTGAACGCGCGCACCTGATGGGGCTTGCAAGGATATTATGGATCCAGCGCAATCAAAATTCGAATTAGACAACAAAAGGAGAGAGGCGTATGTATTTTAAGAAACTTGAGATTGTCGGGTTCAAGTCTTTTTTAAACAAAACGGTCCTGAATTTTGAACCCGGGGTCACCGCTGTCGTCGGCCCTAACGGCTGCGGTAAATCCAACTTATTCGACTCCATACGCTGGGTCCTGGGTGAGCAATCGGTAAAGTCCCTGCGGGGTTCCGAGATGCAGGACGTTATCTTTAACGGCACCGACGCAAAAGAGCCCTTGAGTATGGCCGAGGTTACGCTCGCCTTCGACAATAAAAACAGGTTTTTTGCCTTTGACCACGATGAAGTCGCCATTACCCGCCGGATCTTCAGGTCGGGAGAGAGCGAATACCTTCTGAATAAGGCCACGGTCCGCCTGAAGGACATACTCGAGCTTTTAATGGGGACAGGTGTGGGTGCCGAAAGCTACTCGCTTGTCGCGCAGGGTAAGATAGACCTGATCTTAAGCTCCAAACCCGAAGACCGCAGGCTCGTCTTTGACGAAGCCGCAGGCATCACCAAATATAAAACCCAGAAAAAAGAGGCCTTACGCCGCCTTGAGGAAACCGAGCAGAACCTGCTGCGCGTAAACGATATCGTCAGCGAGGTAAAAAGACAGATATCTTCTTTGGAGCGGCAGGCAAACAAGGCCAGGCGCTATAAAGAAACGTTCGAAGAATTGAAATCAAAAGAGATCTCTCTGGCGATCATGCAAAAGAACGAACTGCAAAGGCTGCGGGATGAGCTTTTGCTTCAGGTGCGCGGCCTTGAACTCCGCAGGGATGAGCTTTCGGGGGTCCTTTCGGAATCAGAAGAGCGGATCGCCAAGCGCCAGAGCGAGCTGAAAGCCCTTGAAGACGGCATCATGGAAAGGAAAAACGAGATCGTGGCCCTCGAAAACCTGGCCGCAAAGAACAGCGAACGCATTATTTTTAACCGCGAGAGGATCGGCGAGCTTCTTTCCCAGGAGAATATCCTCCAGGCGCGTGCCGCGCAGATCGAAGAACGCCTGAAGGCCGACCAGGAGAAGCTGGAGGCGATACGCAATGAATACGAAGCGGTCCGCCGCTCGATGGAGGAAAAAAGCGCCTTTTTAAAGGAAAAAGAATTGGACCTGGAAAAAATAAGCCTTTCGATCAAGGGGTCTCTTGAAGCGATCTCAAAGGCAAAGAAGGATATCCTTGACCTGGTGAGCCGTATAGCCGAAGCCAAGAATGCCATCACGGAACTTGCCTCAAAAGAGCAGATCCTTTCGGCGCGGAAAAAAAGGCTGGAGATCGAAAAGGCCAAGGTGAACGAAGAAAAGGCCGCAAGCCAGGAAACCCTGGATAATATCACCAGGGAGGCACAGGCCTTACAGGAGGCTTTTGTCCAGATAAACAGGAAGGCCCAGGACCTGCAGGAAGAAAAACTGCGCATAAGCGTTTCTCTGGATGAGATCAAAAACACGATTGAGGGACTGGAAAAACAGAAGCTCAGCCTCTCCTCAAAAAAGGAGTTTCTGGATAAGCTTAGGGCCGAATATGAAGATATCAGCGAGTCCATGAACGCGGTGATCTACCTGGATAAGCTTCCCGCAAAGAACACCAGCGGCCTGGTCGTGCGCATACAGAACGTCGGGGACCTCAGCGACGAAGACAAGGCCTATTTTAACCCCGCCAGCTTCAAGGTTTCGGGCGAGGCAAAGCCGGTTGACCTGGATACACACCAGATCGCCGCGGAAATGGAACGTATTGACCTTGAGATCGTTGCCCTTGTCAATGCCAGGTCTTCCAAGGAGGCCCAGCTTGCCGAACTCGGGCGCTTTATCCAGGAAACACAGGACCAGGCGCGCGCTCAGGAGATGGTCCTGGTCAATAAAAAGGCCCAGCAGGAATCCGCCCGGGAACAATTTAACAAGATCAGGGAAGAGGAAGAGATCATCAACCTTGAGCTTGCCGATCTCCAGGGGCAATTCGGCGACCTTGCGCAGAGCCTCGCGGGTTCCCAGGTAAAGCTCTCAGGGCTTGAAACGGAACACGCTGCCAAGGAAGAAACGATCGCCGTCGAACAGACAAATATCAGCGTCAAGACCCTTGCCAAAGAAGAGGCATTGGTAGCCATTGCCCAGTCAAAGACCGCGCTTGAAGGTTTGCAAAGAAAGATCGTTTCCGACGAGGAAACCCTGCGCATGGTAGAAGATGCCTTTAATCAGGATAACGAGGAGTTCCTTGGCCTCTCCCGCCAGAAAGAGGAGGGGAGCCTGAAGCGTTCTTCCCTTACGGCCGAAATAACCGGCCTTGAAGAGCAGATTGCCGATACGCAGCGCAGGAAAGAAGAAGCCGTCATCCGTTTGCAGGAGGTCCAGGTGCGTTACGACGAAGTTTCAAGTCTCGGCCTGGATTTTGTCAAGCAGATCGAAGGGCAGAGAAAAGAGCTGGAAGAGGTCCAGTCCGGGCTCTATGAAACGCAGATGAAGGATAAGGATCTTGAGTTCAAGTACCTGGGCCTCAAAGAACGCATGCTCAATAACTATAAATTCGACCTGGAAACCCCGCCCGCTCAGGAAACTCCGCTTGAGCTGCCTGAGGCCGGAAGAGAGGAGCCTGATCCGGAAACCCTCTCTTCACAAATACAGGAGCTTAAAAATAAGGTGGAATCCTACGGAACGGTCAACCTGGTGGCGATAGAGGAATACGATGAATTAAAGCAGCGCTATGATTTCCTGAACCAGCAGCAGAACGACCTGATGAGCGCCAAGCAATCCCTTCATGAAGCAATCCTGAAGATCAACCGCACCACCAAACAGATGTTCCTGGAGACCTTTGAGAAGGTGCTCCTGGAATTCCGCAATTACTTCAGGATGCTTTTTAACGGCGGTGAAGCGCAGGTATACCTGATCGACGAACAGGACCCGCTTGAGTCGGGGATAGAGATCATCTGCAGGCCTCCGGGGAAGAAGCTCCAGAACGTATTGCTGCTTTCAGGCGGCGAAAAGAGCATGGCGGCCATCGCGCTGATCTTCGCGATCTTCAAGATCAAGCCTTCGCCGTTCTGCGTGCTCGACGAGATAGACGCCGCGCTTGACGAAGCAAACGTGGACAGGTTTGGAAGGATGCTGCAGGAATTTGCTTCCATCAGCCAGTTTATCGTGATCACCCACAATAAAAAGACCATTGCCAACGCCGATGTCATGTACGGGATCACCATGGAGGAATCCGGCGTATCCAAGATCGTTTCGGTCAAATTTTCCAAGGATAAAAAACAGGAGAGCCCGGCGCCTGCCGCGCCCGAGGCCGTAACGAGCGCTTAAGCGGTAATGCAGTCTATTTCCGAACAGGTGGTGTTTTTGCCTTTGTGTTTTGCCTGGTAGAGGGTCTTGTCGGAATAGGAAATCAATTCTGAGGGGTTCTGGCCGTCACGCGGAAAGGTCGCAAGACCGATGCTGACGGTCAGTTTTTTATTCGGAAGTATCTCTTCGTGGATAAAGATCTGCTTTTCGATGTCCTGCCTGAGGCGTTCGGCAATAAGGTGGGCCTCCCTTTTTTCGGTCTGCGGGAGTATGATCGTGAATTCCTCGCCTCCGTAACGGCAGACGTAATCCATCTTCCGCGACTGGTTTTTCAGCAGCCGCGCGATCTCCTTGAGTATCGAGTCACCCGCCTGATGCCCGAGAGAATCATTGTAAACCTTAAAGTCGTCGATATCCACGGTGACCAGGCTTAAGGGCACACTGGTCGCCTTGGCTTTTTCCATCTCGCTTTGCAGCAGGTATTGAAAATACCCGTGATTCCAAAGGTTGGTCAGGGAATCCGTGTGGCTGCGGATCACCGCGGTCTCATAGAGCTGGGAGTTCTCGATAGCCAGGCCTGCCTGGTTGGCAAGCATATTCAGCATCCTGATATCGTCTTTGCTTATCGGTTTTTTAGTGATGGAATTATCAGCCAGGATCAGCCCCTTGACCTTGTCTTTGGCTTTCAGTGGGACGATCGCGATCTCTTCGGGGTTCAAGACCTGGATGACCGGGTCATTGCGGTAGCTTTGTATCGTCTCGGTAGTCAGGTGCAGGGGCATCCCTTCGAACACGCTTAAGGAGAGTAAGCTCGCATTTTGTTCTTTAAGCTGCAGCTTGAAACGCTGCACCTGGCGGTTGAAGGAAGAGTCCATGACGTTATTGGAAACCTTATGCGCGCTGATAAGGTCGTCCATGTCCATCTTTTCCTGCTCGATATGCCTCCAGATCCTGTTTGCTTCCTCACCGCTGTCCGGGCCGATGCCAAGCTTGCCTTCGATCAACCCGTCTTTCTCGTTTACCAGGAACAAAAGCGCCCGGTTAAACCCTAACCCCAGGTGCGCGGTGACCCCGGTCAGGATGATATAGAGGATCTCCTCAAGCTTGAGGGTCGTCCGCATGGCGTTTGAGATCTCATAGAGTATCGCCAGCTCGGTCTTGGTCCGTTCAAGCTCCTGTTTTACTTTCGCTAATTCTTCCATATTGTTCAAATGTAACACATTTTAAAGGCAATGTCAAGGAAGCCGCCGGAGGGGTGAAATAAAACCGGTTAGATTGGCCGAAATCGGGAGTCTATTAAAGCGGGATCCCGAAGGAAAGGAGGTGGGAATTATTTGTTTGACAGGTTAAACCTTTGTAAGCTATAATTAATACCTATTTTAAGGACAATTAGGGAGGCTCATATGTCGCAAGATAAAAAAGGTGCAGTCAAAGAGGTATCAAAAGACGCTTCTGACCGGCAGAAGGCGCTGGAATTGGCGCTTTCCCAGATAGAGAAGCAGTTCGGCAAAGGCTCGATCATGAAACTGGGCCAGGATGTCAAGATCGATGTGGATGCCATCCCTACGGGCGCATTGACCCTTGACGTCGCGTTGGGGGTAGGCGGCCTGCCGAGGGGAAGGGTGGTCGAGATATTCGGCCCTGAAGCATCGGGAAAGACAACCTTGACACTCAGCGTCATACGCGAGATCCAGCGCAAAGGCGGGGTAGCCGCTTTTATCGACGCGGAACACGCGTTCGATTCTTCCTATGCCAAGGTCATCGGCGTCAACCTTAACGATATGCTTATCTCTCAGCCTGATACCGGAGAGCAGGCGCTGGAGATCGCAGAGACCCTCGTGCGTTCGAATGCCGTTGACGTTATCGTGGTGGACTCGGTCGCCGCGCTGACGCCCCGCGCAGAGATCGAAGGGGAGATGGGTGATGCCCACGTCGGCCTGCAGGCAAGGCTTATGTCTCAGGCGCTGCGTAAATTGACCGCGGCGATCAGCAAATCGCGCACCTGCGTCATATTCATCAACCAGCTGCGCGAGAAGATCGGCGTTATGTTCGGTTCCCCTGAAACTACACCCGGCGGCAGGGCGCTTAAGTTCTATTCTTCCGTGCGGCTCGATGTCAGGCGCATAGCGACCCTTAAGAGCGCCGATGCGGTGATCGGCGGGCACGTCAGGGTCAGGGTGGTTAAAAACAAGGTCGCCCCGCCTTTCAGGGAAGGGGAATTCGACATATTGCACAATGAAGGCATAGGAAAGACCGGGAGCGTCATCGACGCGGCAGTGAACCTCGGGGTTATCGAGAAATCGGGGACCTGGCTTTCGTTTAAGGCCAATAAGATCGGCCAGGGAAGGGATGCGGCGATCAAGGAACTTAAAGCAAACCCGAAGCTGCAGGAAGAGATAGAACGTGAGACGCGTAAAAAGATCGTGATGCATGAATAACAGGAGGGTAGCGGCAATGAAGTCGGGAGGCATCTGGTTTATGTCGGGGGTTATTTGCGCTGCGGCGGTATTATGCTTGATGCCGGGACGTATGCAGGTGCCGGCACAAGCTGCTTCTGCCGTTGTTACCGGGATGGAAGACGCCGTTGTCAACGTGGCTAATACCGCGGGAAAGGCGGTCGTTTCCATCAGTACCGAGATCACCTCGAAATCTCAAGGGGTACGCAGGTTTTATTTCGGCCAGCCTTTCGGTGAATCGCCGTTTGGCGGCAATGACCTGGAACGTTTTTTCAACGATTTCTTCGGTGAGATACCAGAGAGAGAATATAAGCAGACGGGCCTGGGTTCCGGCGTGATCATAGACCAGGAAGGCTATATCCTTACCAATGAGCATGTCGTGCGCGGCGCAGACAAGATCACCGTCACACTTTCCGACGGAAGGGAATTCAAAGGAGAGGTCAAGGGCCAGGATATGCGCTCGGACCTCGCGGTGATCAAGATCAATGCCAACAGCCTGCCGATAGCAAGCCTGGGAGATTCCGACGGCCTGCGCATCGGCCAGTGGGTGGTGGCTATCGGCAATCCCTTCGGATTCGCGCTGGAGAACCCCGAACCGACGGTTACTGCCGGAGTGATCAGCGCTTTGCACCGCTCACTGGGAAGAGGGCTTTCGCGCGGGGAACGCGATTACAACGACCTTATTCAGACGGACGCGGCGATCAACCCGGGAAATTCCGGAGGGCCGCTGGTGAACCTTAAGGGAGAGGTCATCGGGATCAATGTGGCGATATTCTCCACCAGCGGAGGCTACCAGGGGATCGGTTTTGCCATACCGGTGAACAATGCCAAGCGCATACTCTCCCGGCTCATCGAAGGCAAAAAGATCCTTTACGGATGGATGGGGGTAACGATCCAGGACCTGACCGGCGAAATGTCTTCATATTTCGGGCTTCCGGATAAAAAC
>JAQTNB010000011.1 GCA_028714055.1 Candidatus Omnitrophota bacterium | reverse complement strand
TATCGTGGATACGGTAAAAGAGGCCGGCCCTGATGCCTGCCCTCCGTATGTGATAGGGGTCGGCATAGGCGGTACCGCCGATTATGCGGGGTTCCTGGCAAAGAAGGCGCTTCTTTTGAAAGTCACACCGCAAAGCCGCGCAGTCGACGTTAATGCTGCCCGGCTGGAGAGGGAATTGGAATCACGGATAAACAAACTGGGTATCGGGCCGATGGGGCTGGGAGGAAAGAGCACGGTGCTGGCAGTGCGCATTCTTACGCACCCGACGCACATCGCAGGACTTCCGGTTGCGGTTAATATCAGCTGCCATGCGCTGCGCAGCGCCTCACTGCTGCTATAACATGACTGATACGATAAAGATACAGTTACCCTTTACTCACGAAAAACTGGCGGCACTGCACGCCGGGCAGAAAGTATTGCTCAGCGGCACCATTTACACCGCGCGCGACCAGGCGCACAAACGGCTTGCCGTTACGCTGCTTGAGAAGAGGCACCCGCCTTTTAACGTTAAGGGGTCGGTCGTCTATTACTGCGGGCCGTCTGCAACGCCTCCGGGTAAAGCAGTCGGGTCATGCGGGCCGACAACGAGTTCCCGCATGGATGTGTTTACTCCGCTGCTCCTCCAGGGCGGGATGTCGGCTGCTATCGGCAAAGGGAAGCGTTCTCTTTCCGTAACTAGGGGTTTCCAGAAGCACAAAGCAGTGTATTTTTTGACCTACGCCGGGTGCGGGGCGCTGTTGAGCCGCTACGTAAAAAAGAAAAACCTGACTGCTTACCCGGACCTCGGGCCGGAAGCAATATATGCGTTTGAAGTTGAGGATTTTCCGCTCATCGTCTGTATCGACACGCATGGAAGGAGTATCTATGACAAGGGATGATGCCAGGGGTTTTGACCGGATGCGCAGGGTTTCCATAACCCGTAATTTTATCCAGTATGCCGAAGGGTCATGCCTCATCGAATTGGGGAATACGAAAGTCATTTGCACGGCGTCGGTGGAAGAATCGGTCCCGCCGTTTTTAAAAGGCAGCGGCACCGGCTGGGTCACCGCCGAGTATGGCATGCTCCCCCGGTCCTGCCAGAGCCGCATTCCGCGGGGCAAAGATTCGGGAAGGACATATGAGATACAGCGCCTGGTCGGGCGTTCATTGCGCGCGGTAACGGAGATGAAGGCCATGGGAGAGCGTACCGTATGGCTTGACTGCGACGTTATCCAGGGTGACGGAGGGACCCGCACCGCCTCCATTACCGGCAGCTTTATCGCCCTGGCAGACGCGCTGCTTAAACTGAAGAAAGCCGGCACCATCTCCCGCGTACCCCTGCGCGATTTTGTCGCCGCGACCAGCGTCGGCATCGTCTCAGGCCAGCCGATGCTTGATCTGAGTTACAGCGAAGACTCAAAGGCCGAAGTGGATATGAACGTGGTGATGACCTCCAAGGGAGAATTTATCGAAATACAGGGGACTGCCGAACGCAACACCTTTGCCAAGGATAAAATGGATGCGCTTATCGGGCTGGCCAGCAAGGGGATCGAGGAACTGATCGGGGCGCAGCAGAAGCTCCTCAAAGACCTTCTATGAAAAAGGAGCTTATCGTAGCGACCAAGAACGCAAAGAAACTGCGGGAGATCCGCCAGATCCTTAAAGGTCTTGATTTCAAGGTCACCTCCCTCGCGGAGTATCCGGATGCGCCGCGCATTATCGAGAACGGGACCACCTTTAAGCAAAACGCCGCCAAGAAGGCCCTCGCCATCGCCCGTTATGCCAAAAGGCTTACCCTGGGAGAAGATTCGGGGCTTTGCGTGGATGCGCTTGACGGGAAGCCCGGGATATATTCTTCCCGTTTTGCCGGCAAAGGAAAAAGCGACCTGAAGAACAACTTAAAGCTCCTGAGGCTCCTCTCGGGGGTGAGCCCAGCCCGGCGTAAGGCCCGTTACGTTTGTGCCGTGGCCCTGGCCGACGAAAAAGGATTGTTGAAAGTCGTGGAAGGCAGATGCAGCGGTCTTATCGGGTATGAATTCAAAGGAAGGCACGGGTTTGGCTATGACCCGCTTTTTATCATCCCGCAATACAGAAAGACCTTCGCGCAGCTTGGCCCCGCGGTCAAACACAGGATAAGCCACCGTTTTCGCGCCCTTAAGAAAGCGCGCTTGTCCCTCGCTACTTACCTAAGAAAAAATTCTTGAGCTGTTTGATGAGGTCCGTCGGAAAGGGCAGGACGTGATAGGTGGGTTTCTGGATGGTCCCGCCGATCTTTATCGAGAGGGCGCTTGAGAGCTCGCCGAAAACTGCGGCGGTGAATTTGCGGATATCCGCCGACTCCACGATCAGCGCCTTGTTCGCTTCAAGATAAGCCGTATAATCAAGCGAGCCGTTAAAGCCGGTTTTACCGTGGGCTTTGACCCTGAGTTCTTTACTGGTAAATTCCAGCTCGTCAGACCAGACATGGTCTTCTTCGATGAGCAGGTCACCCCTGGCCTGGTTGAATACGATATTGCGGTATTGCGGCAGGAGCAGGAGTTCTCCCAGCCCTTTAAAGAGATTGAGCTGCCAGAGTTTTCCTTCTTTGACCGAGAAGCCGCCGATGCCTTTTATGGAAGCGCTGCTTTTGGTATTTCCCTGCAGTTGAAAGCGCAGGTCCAGCAGCCCCGCGATATCCTTATTTTTCGCGTCGGTATCCTGGATTAGCCTTGCCAGGTCAATGCCTTTGGCATCGAATTTCAACACGTAGGCGGGGTTTTCCGGCCTGAGGTCCGCGGTAAAGGCGAGGAAGATGCCTCCCGAGTATGCGCGTGCCGCAAAATGGGAGATATCGAGCAGGCCGTTTTTCTGCGTCAGCTCAAAGGAAAGACCCTCTAATTTCAGTTTCTGCGCGGTAAAGTCCTCCGAGCCTACATCGAGGTCAAGCGAGGCGTTCTTATAATCCGACGGGTTGCCGCCGGCGGTCCCTTTGATCTTCAGGGTCCCGTCGATCTTGTTTTTCTCTAAAAACTGCGCCGTTTGCGCGGGGATAAAAGGAAAAAGGTCGCTCATGCGTATTTTTGAATCGACTGAGATCTGCGCTGAAGTCCCGCGGGGGCCATGGAGATCCACAGAGCCTTTGGCTTTGAATTCCGAACGGGCGTAGCTGCCGCTGAAATCCCCTATTTTTACGATACGGTCCTTGATCTTAAGGGCAGAGGTGAGGTTCAGGTCTTTTGAGGAAAGCGCAAGGGCGATCTCCGGTTCCTGGAAATTGCTCACCGTTCCCGAGGAAGCATATGCGATCCCCTGGTAATTAAAGGAGAGGCCTTTCCAGGCCGCGCTTTGCGCGGTCAGCTCCAGGGGGCCGGTTATTTCCTCCAGGGGTTTTGCCAGGCCCGATACCTCGGCTTTTACACGGGATAACTCTAAGGAGGCCTGGATCCCGGCGGGAAGCTTGTGCGCTTCGCCTTCGATCCTGGCGTCGGCTTTTGCCGTGCCGCTAAGTTTCACGGGTTTTCCGGCCAGAAAGGCATCGGAGATCTTCGCGAGGTTGAGGCTTATCGAAGAAGCCTTGAGCTGTAGGCGGGGATTTGCGAACCCTTCCAGGGTCCCCGAAAGGGCGACCGGGGTCCCAAGCGTCTCGAATGTTATGCCTTTGGTTTCAAGCCCGTCTTTCGTAAAAGCGATTTCACCGGCTATGCCTTCGACCTTATCGGGATATCCGGGTATCCCCGCGGCCTGGCAGCCAGAGAGCCGGACTGTTCCTTGATAGGAAAACGATCTTTCTGCGAAGGAATATGCGTATTCCGGGGATATCGCTGCGTCGCCTTTGATGGCCAGGGCGTCCTTTTTGACCTCCAGGCCCTTAAACTCCGCTGAGCCCTTTACCTTAAGTTCTTTTTCATCGGCCTGCAGGCGCAATGACGCGTCTTCAAGCGTTCCTGCCTCGACCCGCACAGGCAGGGAATTCAGGTATGGGAGGAAGTCTTTGAGCGCCGCCTCGATGACCGTTACGGTGCAATCCAGGCGCTTGCTCAAAAGATTATAGGCTCCTTGCAGCGATACCCTGGCGAACTTTCCGTCTCCGGAGGCTATTTTCGCCTGCGTTAAGAACGAAGCTTTTGCCGGCAGCTCAAGAGAGACGCCTATGTTTATCTCCTGGGCGGCCTTGATGAACGCAGGGGTCAGGTTTTCGTCCTGGAAGTTGCAGCGGCCGCCGAAGGCGTTTATTTTATAGACCATCAGGTTCAAGGGCTGGCGTTTTTCCGCGCCGGCGCCGGCGCCTGCGGGCTTGATCAGCCGGGAGATATTCAGCTTCTTGTCGGTCCCGTAACGCAGGATGAGATGGGGCGAGTCGATATGCAGCACCGGGATGATGATTTGGCGGTGGGTGATCAGCGGCAGGTAGAGTATATTGAAGTAGGCCTGGCGCACGGTAAAGAAGGTCTCGGTCTTGCCTTCGGCCTCTCCGGAAACGACGATATTCTCTATGATGATCCCCCTGACCGGGTTGAACTTGATCTTTTCGATCTCAACGCGGCATCCCAGGTATTGGCCGAGGCCCCGGGTGAGCTCGCTTTTGAGGCGCACGGGGAGGTATACGTTGTTCAGGTAAATGATGCACCCGACAAACGAAAAAATAAGCGCCAGGACAATGGCGACAATGAGTTTTCGCTTTGTGCGCGGGGTCATGGTAGTATAGTAGTAAAAGGGCAGTTGAGTGTCAATGAAATTATGAAGCTACTTTAGATATTGACTTCATAATCAAAGTAGCATATAATTATTCTACTTAAATCTACGGGCTCAAAAGGAGGTGACGACATTGGTTTTGTTTAAGGAAATGAAGACAAAGATAATAGACACGTTCAAGATTCACGGAAGGGATACCGGTTCAGCTGAGGTCCAGATCGCGTTGTTGTCCGAAAGGATCAACGTTTTAAGCGGTCATTTCAAAAACCACAAAAAGGACTTTCATTCCCGGCGCGGGCTTCTTGTGCTTGTTTCCAGGCGCCGCAGGCTTTTGGAGTATCTCAAAAAGAAGGATATCAAGAAATACGAAGAGGTGCTTGAGAAGCTGCACTTGAGAAAATAAGTCTGCGTTTTTATCCCCCTAATTACAATAAAGCAGGTTAATCCGAGGAGTGTGTTGATGATGAAGATCAATTTTGGGAAAGAGGAATTGCTGTTGGATACGGGCAAGCTCGCTAAACAGGCAAACGGTTCCGTTACCGTCCAGTACGGAGGGACCGTTGTCCTGGTAACCGCATGTATGTCGAAGAACATACGGGAAGGGCTGGATTTTTTCCCTCTCACTGTGGAATACCAGGAAAAGACCTATGCCGCCGGCAGGATCCCGGGAGGGTTTTTCAAACGGGAAGGCAGGCCTTCGGAGAGCGAGATCCTGGCAGCGCGCCTTATTGACCGGCCGATCCGCCCGCTTTTTCCCAAAGGGATGCGCAATGACGTGCAGATCATGGCGATCGTCCTCTCCAGCGACGGACAGAACGATCCCGACATCCTTGCGCTTATCGGCGCATCGGCAGCCCTTTCCATCTCGGATATACCGTTTGCCGGCCCGCTTGCCTGCTGCCGCGTCGGCAGGGTCAAGGACCAATTTATCCTTAACCCGACGTATGCCGAGCTTGACCAGTCGGAACTGGATATTGTCGTGGCTGCGAATTCCAAGGGGGTCGTCATGCTTGAGTCACGGGCAAAGGAGATCTCCGAGGAATTGTATTTGCAGGGAGTGCAGTTCGGTTACGAAAACCTCAAAGGGGTGCTCGCCGCGCAGGTAGAGCTGATGAAACAGTGCGGCAAACCGAAGGCATCCGTTAATTGCAAGAAATGCGATGAGGCCCTGAAAAGCAAGGTAGAGGACCTGGGTACCGCCAGGCTTAAAGAGGTATATAAGCTTGCGCAGAAAGAAACTAGGGAAGAAGAAGTCGATCTCCTGGTAAAAGAGCTCCAGGAGAAGCTTGTCCCCGAAGGGTATGTTGACGTCGACGTCAAGACAGCCCTTCTTGAGGTAGAAAAAGAACAAGTAAGAAAAATGATCATCCGGGACCACCTGCGCGTTGACGGCAGGGGTTTTAAGGATATCAGGCCCATCACCTGCGAAGTTTCGGTATTGCCCCGCACGCACGGTTCAAGCCTGTTCACCCGCGGCCAGACGCAAAGCCTCGCGGTCACCACCCTCGGCACGGGCGATGACGAGCAGATGGTAGAAGCGCTGGAAGGCGAAAAATACAAATCTTTCATGCTGCATTATAGTTTTCCGCCCTTTAGCGTCGGAGAAACCGGCCCGGTCCGGGGCCCCGGCCGCAGGGAGATCGGCCACGGCGCGCTTGCGGAAAAATCGCTGCTTGCGGTCATGCCTTCAAAAGAGATGTTCCCCTATACGGTCAGGGTAGTTTCCGAGATACTTGAGTCCAACGGTTCTTCCAGCATGGCTTCGGTATGCGCCGCAAGCCTATCGTTAATGGACGCGGGCGTGCCGATAAAAGATGCCGTAGGCGGAGTGGCGTTAGGCCTGGTCACGGAAGGCGATAAGGCGGTCGTGTTGACCGATATCGCGGGATTAGAAGATCATCTCGGAGATATGGATTTTAAGGTCGCCGGCACGAAAACCGGGGTCACCGCGGTGCAGCTCGACCTTAAGATTGACGGGATCAGCCTGGACCTGCTCAAGGAGTGCCTGGCGCAGTCCCGGGAAGGAAGGTTATTTATCCTGGGCAAGATGCAGGCGGCCCTCCTGACTCCCCGGCAGACCCTTTCTGCTTATGCGCCGCGCATCGATGTGCTCAAGATCAATACCGAAAAGATCGGTGAGCTTATCGGCCCGGGAGGCAAGACCATCAAGAGCATTATCGCCGCTACGGGCGCTTCCATAGATATTGAGGATGACGGCACGGTAAAGGTCGGGTCAACCGACGCGGACAAATCCGCCGATGCGATACGCATGATCAAGGCCATAACCGACGACGTTGAGGTAGGCCGCATCTATACCGGCAGGGTCAAACGCATCATGCCCTTCGGCGCTTTTTGCGAGATAGCCCCGCGTAAAGAGGGGCTGGTGCATGTTTCGGAATTGGCCGACCGTTTTGTCAAGAGCGTAGAAGAGGTCGTCAAGCTCGGCGATGAGGTCAAGGTGAAGGTCATCGGCATCGATGAGCTGGGCAGGATAAACTTAAGCATAAAACAGGCCGAAGAGAAAAAAGAGGATAAAAATAAGGAGTGAGAGAGAAGCGCTTAAACGAATTCAAGGGGGTCGTGCTCCTTGCCGTAGGCCTCATTGTGCTGGCAAGCCTGGTATCGTTTACGCCTTTTGACCTTTCTTTCTATACGTCCCACCCCAATATCCCACCCCGGAATTTCATACATCACTTCGGCGCATACCTGGCGGGCCTGTTGTTTTTTCTTTTCGGCTGGTCTTCGTATGCCGTGCCGGCGATCATCCTGTTTTTCGGTTTAAGCCTTTTCAGGCAGCAGAAGCCTTATTTGAGCATCCCGCGTTCGATCGGCATAGCGCTTTTGCTTTTCTCCGCCAGTTCGCTTATCGGCATGTTTGACGCGGGGAATGAGGCGCTTGGATTTTCGCGGGGCGGGTTTCTCGGTTTTCTGACCTCGCGTTTTGTCAAAGGGTCTTTCGGGACCCTGGGCGGCTACATCATCTTCGGCACCCTGCTTACGCTATCCTGCGCGCTGGTGACCGAGACGTTGATCTCGACGTTCGCGCTCTCCATCACGGATAGATGCAAGGTATTTTTCAAGCAGGCGCTGAGCTTTAAAGATAAGATCCCGTCTCTGCCCGCGCGTAAGGCACCCCTCCCGGCCAAAAAAGCTTCTCCGGAGGAGGCGGTCCTTAACAAGGCTCCCGTGCAGGAGAAGCCCAGGATCAATATGCCTCAGCCGGCTTTTTCTTCAATGATCAAGCCGAAGATAGAGATCAAGGCAAAGCCTAAGGACCAGCCGGAAACGGCCAGGCCCAGGGCCGCGCAGGAAGCCAAGAACGGGGATTATCAGCTGCCCACATTAGAGCTCCTGGATTCTCCGCCGCCGCTTGAAGCCCGCCAGATCAAAGAGGACCTTGAGGCGAATGCGCGCGTGCTTGAAGAAACGCTCGAAGATTTTGCCATCTCTGCCAAGGTCACCGATATCGAACGGGGGCCGGTAATTACGCGTTATGAGCTTGAGCCGGCGCCGGGTGTCAAGTTAAACCGCATTGTCGCCCTCAGCGACGATATCGCGCTGGCAATGAAGGCGCAGTCTGTCCGGATCATCGCTCCCATTCCCGGCAAAGGCAGGGTGGGCGTTGAGGTCCCGAACACCCAAAGCAGTATCGTATACCTTAAGGAGGTGCTTGCTTCCAAGCAGTTCCAGGAAGCGCGTTCTCCTTTGACGCTGGCGCTCGGCAAGGACATTTCCGGCCAGGCGGTCACGGCAGACCTCGATGAGATGCCGCATTTGCTGATCGCCGGCACCACCGGTTCCGGAAAGACCGTATGCGTCAATTCCCTGATCCTTTCCCTTTTGTTGCGGGAGACCCCGGCCGATTTGAAATTCGTGATGGTGGACCCGAAGATGGTAGAGCTTATGCCTTTTAACGGCCTGCCGCACCTGTTATGCCCGGTGGTTACGGACGCAAAGAAGGCATCCCATGCCCTTAACTGGGTGGTGAATGAAATGGAGGAGCGTTACCGTCTCCTTGCCAAGGTTTCCGCGCGCAACATCGAAGCGTATAACGAGAAGCAGGAAAAATTACCGTATATCGTCGTCATTATCGATGAATTCGCCGATCTGATGACCGTGGCGCGGGACCAGATCGAAAACGCCGTGACACGCCTGGCGCAGCTCTCCCGGGCCGTGGGGATCCATCTGATCCTGGCAACGCAGCGCCCGTCGGTTGACGTGATCACCGGCGTCATCAAGGCCAATCTTCCGGCACGCGTGTCTTTCAAGGTCGCCTCGAAAGTCGATTCGCGCACGGTGCTGGACATGAACGGAGCGGACAAGCTTTTAGGCAAGGGGGATATGCTCTTTTTGAGGCCGGGTGAATCCAAGCTTATCCGTATCCAGGGCACGCTTGTTTCGGATGTCGAGATCAACAAGGTCGTCGATTTCATCAAGGCGCAAGGCGAGCCCATATACGACGAAGAGATCCTGAAAGAGCAGCAAAAAACCGGCATCATAAACGGAGAGAAGGACGACCTTTACGAAGAAGCAGTGCGGATCATCATGGAGAGCAACCAGGCTTCGGTATCCATACTTCAGCGCCGCCTGCGTTTAGGGTATACGCGCGCCGCGCGCATCATCGATACCATGGAACAAGACGGCCTGGTCGGCCCCTTTGAGGGGAGCAAGCCCCGCAAGATACTGATCGACCGCCAGGAGTGGCTCGAAAAGGACGTGCTTGAACAAAAGTAAATTTAAAATATGGAATCAACAGGCGCCAGGCTCAAACAGTTGCGGTTGGAGAGAGGCATTAACCTCGAAGAAGTCTCCAAAAAGACCAAGATCCACCTCAATATACTCAAGGCCATAGAGGAGGACGCGGTCGGCAATTTCAATCCGGTCTACCTCAAGGGGTTCCTGAAGATTTACTGCTCGTTTTTGGGGGTGGACCCGAAAGATTATTCCGGCGAATCCCGCCAGCCCGCGCCGAACACCGGCAGTGTCCCTTCCGCGCAGGCGAAAGAAAGCCCCGGTTTGTTTTCCCAGGCGGCATCTTCGTTTAAGTTCATCCCTTTTGATAAGATCAATAGGACGGTGTTAAAAAGGCTGGCGTTTTTTGCGCTTGCCGTCGCATGCGTCTTCCTGCTGTTCAATATCGGTAAGGCTGTTTCTTCCGGGATCGCCTCTTCCTATAAGAAATATCAGGCGCAGCGCCAGGAGGCAAAGCTCGCCAGGGCCGAGAAGCAGGCGCCTGCCGCAGGGCAGAAGCAAAAAACTCCCGCACCCGCCGTATCTGAGCCGGCAGCCCGCAAGCAGGCAGGGACGCAGGCACAAAAGCCAAAAACACCGGTCATGACAGGGGTGCGCCTTACGGTCCAGGTGAAGGAAAACTGCTGGATACACGTCAAGGCGGACGGCAAGACGATCTTTCAGCGCGTCCTGATGAAGGGAAGGTCGGAATCATGGGAGGCGCGGGAAAAAATAGAATTGTCCGTCGGTAATGCCGGAGCGGTCGAGCTGCAGGTGAACGGTAAATTCCTGCCCAGTATCGGCAAAAAAGGGCAGGTGCTTAAGAATATCGTCATCACCAGGGACGGCCTGAACGTAGCGCGATGAAGAACGCGCAGGGCACCAGAATAGCGATGGTGAGCCTTGGATGCCCCCGGAACACCGTTGATTCCGAGCTTATCCTGGGGAGGCTTAAAAATAAAGGATACGTTGTTTCGCAGCTGCCCGAGGCCGATGTGGCATTGGTAAATACCTGCGCGTTCATACAAGACGCCAAGGCAGAGTCGGTGGACGCGATCCTCGACCTTGTCGAGCTTAAGAAGCAGGGGAAGCTCAAGAAGATCATTGTCTGCGGGTGCCTGCCGCAGCGCTATGGGGATGAGCTTCAAAAAGAACTCCCTGAAGTCGATGCCTTTATGGGCAGGGTATCCCTGAACCACGGGCATACCCGTTTTCCTCTCACCCCCCGGCACTACGCCTACGTTAAGATCTGCGAAGGGTGCATCAATGCCTGTAGTTATTGCGTTATCCCGAAGATCAAGGGAAAGTTTGCCAGCCTTCCGCAGGATTCAGTCCTGGCACAGGTAAAGGCATTGGCAGCCCGGGGGGCCCGCGAGATAAATGTCGTGGGCCAGGATATCACCGCGTACGGAAGCGACGCAAAGAACGGTATGGGGCTGGAGGGGCTCCTTGAGCGCATGCTTGAGCAGGCAAAGGCGGTTGAGTGGTTCAGGCTCCTGTATCTTTACCCCAGCCGCGTCAGCGACGCGCTGCTGGAGCTCATCGCTTCCAATCCCCGTGTCTGCAAATACATCGATGTGCCCCTGCAGCATATAAGCACGAGGATCCTGAGGCTCATGCGCCGGCGGACAACCAGGCAGGAGATCGTAAAACTTATCGCTAGGATCAGGAAGCGCGTTCCGGGCGTTGCCATACGCACTTCTTTTATCGTCGGGTTTCCTTCGGAGACAAAAAAAGATTTCAAAGAGCTGCTGGATTTTATCCGCGAAGCCCGCTTTGAGAGGCTGGGGGCGTTTGTGTATTCCCGCGAAGAAGATACGCCTGCCTGCGGTTTTAAAGGGCAGGTCCCCGAAGAGGCCAAGGCCGCGCGTCTGGACGAATTGATGATGCTGCAGCAAGAGGTGTCTTCCCGCGTCAACGCGGCGTTCCTCGGGAAAACCGTGCGGGTGCTCATTGATGAGCCCGGGGTTACGCCCGGCGCTTTGCAGCCGCAGGGCACGCATGGCGTTATGTCCCTGGGGCGCACCCAGTATGACGCGCCCGAAGTGGACGGGAGCGTTTGGGTCTCCTCGCGAAAACCCCTTGCCGCGGGAGATTTTGTGAATGTCAAAATTACGGATACCCTGGAGTATGACCTATTAGGAGAATTGACGCCATGAATATCGCAAACAGGATAACGATTTTACGCATTGTGTTGGCATTTGTCTTCATCCTTTTCTTGTCCCAGTGGAAGGATATCTGGTGGACGAAGGTCATCAGCCTGCTGATCTTTGCCGTGGCGGCGCTTTCCGACTTTTTCGACGGAAGGATCGCGCATAAACGCAATATCGTCACTGATTTCGGCAAGCTCATGGACCCGATCGCGGACAAGATCCTGGTTTTGGCCGCTTTCATCGCCTTCGTTCAGATGCAGCTGGTCGAGGACTGGATGGTCCTGATCATCATCTCCCGCGAGATCCTGATCACGTCGCTGAGGCTTTTCGCCCTCAATAAAGGAAAAGTCCTTTCGGCTTCGCGCGCCGGAAAACATAAGACCCTTTCACAGATGACGGTGATCTTTTTGATCCTGGGCTTTATCGTCTTCCAGGAGGTCATGAAGGCCTTTTTCGTCTGGAATCCCACCTGGGACAGCCTTTTCAAGAACAGTATCGACATCCTGATGCTCTTG
>JAQTNB010000010.1 GCA_028714055.1 Candidatus Omnitrophota bacterium | reverse complement strand
CAACGCCCGAGATCGGGACCCACCCCAGTTGTATGCCAAACAGGTTCATCAATAAAAGCGCAAGCCAGAATGAAGGGATTGCAAAGCCCGCGAACACCAGCACCGTCGTTATTTTATCAAAGGCCTTCCCTTCTTTCAGGGCGCAGCGGACCCCCAGGGGGATCCCGATACAAAGGATGAGCGCCAAAGATAAGGCATTGATGCCGACGGTCAGGGGAAGCCTTTCAATGATCTTTTCGGCAACGGGGCGCGAATCGGAAAACGACCTTCCGAAATCAAAACGGATGAACCTGTTGAGCCACCGGGCGTACTGGACGTGCAGCGGCTTATCCAGGTCATAGGCCGCGATCAGGCGCTGGCGGACCTCGGGAGAGATGCGCGGGTTAAGCGAGGATTCTATTGACACCGGTTCTCCCGGCGCAAGGCGGACTACCGCAAAGCTGATGACCGTAATACCCAAAAGCAAAGGGATGATCCCCAGAAGCCTGCGTAAAAGATACGTTGTCATGGCGCGGCCTCGATACGGGCGCGATAACGTTGTTCATCGCGCGGTACCCACCATTCGATAAAATTATAGCCGATCCCGGCATTCGCCGGCACGACCTCCCTGAACCTCTTATGCAGGGCCGAAAGGCTGTCGGGCACGAAAAGGAACATATACGGCTGCTCGTCATAAATGATGCGGTGTATCTCATGATAATAACCCGCGCGCTCTTTTTCGTCAAAAGTCCTGCGTGCCTTCAACAGCAGTTCGTCCACCCGGGGGTTCGCGTATCCTACGAAATTGAACTCCCCCGGCCTTGTTTTTGAGGAGTGCCAGATATCAAAATTATCCGGCTCGCGCGGCAGGGACCATCCCAAAAGCACTGCTTCGAAATTCCGCGCGTTTATGAAATCGCTTACAAAGACGCTCCACTCCACGACCTTGATCTTTACCCTGATACCTATATCTTTAAGCCTGCGCTGGATGACCTGGGCGCATTTAATACGTTCTTCGTTGCCCTGGTTGGTGGCAATGGTAAACTCGAATATTTTGCCTTTACGGTCAAGCCAGCCGTCGTTATCGCTGTCAAGCCAGCCTGCTTCATGAAGAAGGCGCTGCGCCTCTTTCGGCGCAAAGGCAGCCGGCTTGACCCCGGGGTTAAAAGCCCAGGACTGCGGCACAAAAGGGCCGCTGGAAGGCTCTCCCATCCCCAAAAGCACGATCGCGATCAATTCATTTTTATCGACCGCCAGGTTCAGGGCGCGCCTGACGCGCGCGTCGGCAAACTTCTCGTCCAGAAGATTGTATCCCAGATAAACATAGGTAAAACTCGGCAGCCTGAACTTCGTATAGGAATCCCGGAAGAAACGGGTATCTGTCTGGCGCTTGTATTGCAAGGGAGTTAAACCCGCTGAATCCAGGCCCTGGACCTTAAGCTCCAGGAACATCGTGGACTCATCCGGAATGACCCGGGTAATATAACGGTCAAGATACGGCCTTCCCTCAAAATAACCGGGGAAAGAGGTAAGTTCGATCTTCTGTTGAGTCACCCATTTTGAAAAACGATACGGGCCCGTGCCGACCGGTTCTCTCTGAAAAAGGCTCGTGTTGAGGTCCTGCCCCTGGAGCTTATGCCGCGGCACGACGGGCATCCCCCAGCTTGAAAGCGCCGGCGCGAAAGGCTCTTTATAGGTCACTTTTACGGTATGTTCATCGATGGCTTCAAGGGATTGAATGCGCTCGAAATCACCCGAATACGGTGTCTTTACCGAAGGATCGATGAGGCAGCGATAGGTAAATTCAACGTCGCGGGAAGTAAAAGGCGTACCGTCGTGCCATACCGCGTCTCTACGCAGATGAAAAACGATCACCGTCCCGCCTTCTTTGATTTCCCAACGCTCAGCCAGATCGCCGGTCAGATTGAGGTCCTTGTCGTATTTTACCAGGCCGTTGAAGATCATCGAACAGATAGCGCTTGAGGCACTATCCGAAGCAAGCATGGGAAGGAGCGTGCGCGCGTCGGCAATAGAGCCGGTCACGAAGGCATCGCCGTAATCTTTGGCGCACGATAAAGAGGGGGCGCAGAGCATAAAAAAAACCGCTGCGGAAAACAGCGGTTTTAAAACCTTTCTCCTCGCTTGCGCTTTACGGCAAGTCATTACGCTATCATTGCGGCTGAGGCTGCTGCTGCACAGGTTCCTGCGCCGTATCAACGGCGACCGAATCCGCGGGGTGCGCCTGGGTATCGAGGACCCCTGCTTCTGCCGCAGCCGCGGGCTGTTCGGCCTCGATCGTGCGCATCAAAGACCTGTTCTGGCGCGCGGACAACAATGCCAGGCTTAAACAGGTGAGAAAAAAGACTACTGATAAGATACTGGTCGCGCGGGTAAGCAGAGCATTGGTCTTGGTCCCGAACATCGATTCGACGCTCGAAAAGCTGTCAACCAGCCCTCCGCCCCTGCCCGCCTGTATCAAAATGATGACCAGAAGAAGAACGCATGCGATCACATGGACCGCGATAATGAATGCCGTCATTTTTTCACCTCAGCCGCTGTTCGTACGATCGCCGCGAAAGACTGCACGCTCAGGCTTGCCCCTCCGACAAGCGCGCCGTCCACGTCCGGCTGGATCATGAGTTCTCTTGTGTTTTCGGGTTTAACGCTCCCGCCGTATTGGATGCGGCAGCCCTGAGCAAGGTCTGCTCCGAACATCGCGCTGAGCGTTTCCCTTATATATTTGTGCGCCTCCTGGGCCTGCGCGGGGGTAGCGGTCTTTCCGGTCCCGATCGCCCAAACCGGCTCATAGGCGACCACGATCTTGGCAAAATCCTCTCCATCGATCTCTTTCAGGCCGTTGCGTACATGGTCCTCCAATACCGAGAAGGTCTTTCCTCCCTCGCGCTCGGCGAGGGTCTCACCCACGCATACGATCGGGGTAAGGCCGTGCTTAAGCGCGGCCTTGATCTTTTTGTTCACCGTATCGTTGGTCTCCGCAAAATACTGCCTGCGTTCTGAGTGCCCGATGATCACAAAGCCGCACCCGCAATCCTTGAGCATCTTGGGCGAGACTTCTCCGGTAAAGGCGCCTTCATCCAGCCAAAAGACATCCTGCGCGCCGAGCTGAATGGTAGAGTCCGTAATGACCTCCGACACTTCGCTGAGCGCCGTATACGGAGGGCACAGCACCGCTTCGATACGCTGGAGATCAAGCTCGAAGAGCTCGCGCTTGAGGCCGTTGGCAAGCTCGATGGCCTCGGTAATGGTCTTATACATCTTCCAGTTTCCGGCGATAATGGTCTTGCGCATTATTTCTCCGCCAATGCCGCTATGCCGGGAAGGAGCTTCCCTTCAAGGAACTCAAGGCTTGCGCCTCCTCCGGTTGAAATGTGGGTCATCTTCTCTTCCAGCTTGAACTTTGCGATTGCTGCGGCAGTGTCCCCGCCGCCGATGATCGTGGCCGCGCCAAGGGTGGAAATGAACTCCGCGATTTTTTTCGTGCCGTTGGCAAAGGCGTCCATTTCAAATATGCCTAACGGCCCGTTCCAGACTATTGTCTTGGCGGACTGAAGCGTATCCTCAAAAAGTTGAATGGTCTTTGGCCCCACATCAACGGCGATCTTGCCCTCTGGGATCTCTTCACCGACGGTCTCTGTCTTTGCCTGAGGGTCGATCTTTTCGACGACAAGATGGTCGATCGGCAAAACGATCTCTTTCTTAAGGTCTTTTGCCTTCTCAAGCAATGCTTTTGCCACCTCAAGCTTTTCCGTTTCCAGTTTTGAGGCCCCGATCTGTTTCCCCTGGGCCTTAAGAAAGGTATATGCCATGCCTCCGCCGATGATTATGGCGTCGCATTGGGGAAGCAGGTTGTCTATTACCCCTATTTTATCGGAAACCTTTGCTCCTCCGAGGATCACCACAAAAGGCCTTTTCGGGTTTTTCACGGCATTACCGAGATATTCGATCTCTTTGCCGAGCAGGAATCCGGCCGCAGCCTTCAGGTAATGCGCTACCCCTTCGGTTGAGGCATGCGCGCGGTGGGCAGTGCCAAAGGCATCGTTGACATAAATATCCCCCAGTGAAGCAAGCGATTTGGCAAATGCGGGGTTATTGGCTTCTTCTTCGGGATGAAAACGCAGGTTCTCAAGCAGGATGACCCGTTCGGCGCCAGAGGCGACCTGTTTTGCGACCCCCTCTCCGGAACAGTCCGGGAGGAAACCTACCGGTTCACCCAGGAGCTTCTGAAGGCGCTCTGCTACGGGCTTGAGGCTGTATTTAGCCACTACCTTACCGTCAGGCCTGCCCAGATGGCTCATCAGTATGAGCTTTGCGGGCTTCTGCTGAAGGATATATTGTATGGTCGGCAAGGTAGCCCGTATGCGGGTATCATCGGTAATCGCAAGGCCGGCATCCTGCGGAACGTTAAAATCAGCGCGCATCAGGATCTTCTTGTCCTTGAGATCTATGTCTTTTACGGTAAGCTTCGCCATTACTGTAACCTCCTTAATAAACAAAGCATTAATATATAGTAAATAAGCCCGTCTGTCAAAAGATTTTTCGCTTGAATTTTTTGCGTAGCAAAAAATTCACCCCGAAGCTTGCGAAGCAAATTTCGAATAAAACAGGACAAGCAGCCCCAGGCTCCCTGCCTTGCATAAAGCGGCAAGCAGGCAGGCATTCCCGATCCCGAAAACGGGAAGCAAAAATATCCCGGCTGTCATCCCGGCAACCCAGGAACCCAGGAGGTCCAGGGAATAAAGAAACCCGGCCACCCTGCCGGGGCCTTCGGTTTG
The DNA here is from genome assembly GCA_028714055.1 of Candidatus Omnitrophota bacterium. Lineage (GTDB taxonomy): Bacteria > Omnitrophota > Gorgyraeia > Gygaellales > Profunditerraquicolaceae > JAQTNB01. The sequence continues at coordinate 7,538 of JAQTNB010000010.1, read as the reverse complement.
CGTAAGAAAAATCCCGGACGCCAGTGAAAAAGGGATGCCGGTGCAGAGGCCTGCGGCAAATAATAAAGGCAGCAAAAGCAGGAAACCCCGGTGGATCGCGGAGCCCGGGATACCGGCAAGAAGCCCGATGATCAAGCACAACAAGACGGAAATGAATTCACTGCCTATAAGCAGTTTTATCTTCGCTGCCGCATTTTTAAGCCTACTGCCTCCGATAATGCCGCCTACGGCAATCCCCGCCATGAATGTGCTTACCAGGACCCCCATATCACGGTAAAGATACCCGGAGCCTGTCTGATAAACGAAGATCAGGGCCAGATCGATAAGCATGCCGAAAAAGCCGCCTGTCGCAACGCTATACCCGATAGCGAACCGCTGAGGCGCCGGGTGCAGGCGCAGCACCGGGTACAATAGCAATACTGCCGCGGCCGAAAAGAAAAGCAGCCATGCAAACCGCAGGTTCCCGCAGGCTTCAAGCACTTTTTTCCAAGACGGCGAGAATTTAGAGTTCCACCAGAGCAGGGCCGAAAATACCGCATAAGGCCTGGCATCGCGGTTTATGATGCCGGTTGCTTTTTCCATAAGCGTATTGTAGCGGCCCAGATGCGACGGATGAAAACGGTGCTCAAGATAGGCGGCGGTAAAAAGAGGGATGCTCACCGGCCGCACCTGCATCCGTTTTTCGATGAGCAAAGCGTCGGCCGTAAGGACCTGCTGGTCATCGGAGGCTATGAAGATGTTGCGCTCTGCAGGCAAGACGCGCACATACGCAAAGACGCGCCTGAGCGCATTTGAAATACAGGCGTTCAAATCCCGCAGCTCGCTGCTCAGGTACGCGGGAGACCCGGGAAGGGAAAATGCGAGCAGCCCGGAAGGTTTCAGGCTCATCCGGGCGAGGCGGAAGAATTCTTCGGTAAAAAACCTGTTTGAGGAAAGCACCGATGGAGCGCCGCAATTGATCAGGACGACATCGAATGCCTTTGCGTTGGCGCGCAAAAAATACCTCGCGTCGGTTCCGACGATGCGCACCCGCGGATCGCTCAGCTCTTTTTCTATGGCTCCCGCGGCATGCCGGCGAAAAACCTCTATCAGGAAGGGATCGGGCTCGGCATAGGCGATCGTTCTAAGCGGATGCCTGCCTGCTTCGTAAAGCAGCCCCCCGGCGCCCCCTCCTATGACCAGTATATCGCGCGGATACGGATGGAATAAAAGCGGAAGATGCGCCTGTTCCTGGATAAAAAATTCATCCGGGCCGGGGGCGCTGAGCACCGGCAGGCCGTTGTAAAAAAAGGTGTATTGCCCCTCCCGTTCTCCTACCGCGATGTTACCGTAAGGGGAATTATAGTATTCCCGCAGGTCCGTGTCCGGCCACTGGATCTTTAATAACCTGCCGTGGGGTATCCCGGTGGCGGCGTAAAAAACAAGCAGGGAGGAAAAAATAAGGCAAAAAACCGCACCATAACCTGACCATGATCTCCTGGCGCCTCGCAGGGCAACCATGCAAACGGCAAGGTTGGCCAGCGAAACAAGAAAGAATATCTGAAACGAGCTTAACCGGGGAAGAAAAAGGTATGTCAGGATGATGCTGCCGGCGATAGTCCCGATAGTTTCCCAAACATAGACCGAGGGTATCCTCTCCCGCCAGGAACAGGCGCACGCAAAGAGCGCTCCGTGCGAGAGGCCGACAGGAAGCATTGCCAGCAGCGATACCGCAAGAACCAGGCCTACCCCTGCCCCTTCCCCGGCGGTAAGGGAAAAAAGGCTTTTTAAACCCCTGGCCGCATACAACGAGAGAAAAAAGCCCGTAATGTAGGCCGCCTGCAGCGCGATGAAGGAGGCGGCTTTTTCTTTTATCCTGTCCGCCGCCTTTCCAAAAATGAACGCCCCCGATAATTCCGCGGCGATCCAGCCGGCCAGGATTATCCCCAGCGTAAGCTCATTCCCGTAGAAACTGACCAGCAGTTCCCGGAAAACCACGATCTGGGCGATGATGCCGCTGGCCCCGATAATAAAGATGCGCGCCTTATTTCCCATAAGAAAAAAGGGCGCTTTTTAAGAAGCGCCCCCCGACAGCTAACAACGTGCCTTATTTTGAAACGACCGGCCCTGTCCGGGTAAGAGCGGTAAGTAAGCCCATCATTACCCAAAACAGAAACGACATCTGCAAAGAATAAAGCTGGGTATCGAAAAAGCTGTGCGCCAGGAAACCGCAGAGCCCGCAGACGATCCCCAAAAGCATGAAATCGCGTCTTAGGAAAAATGCCTTTACGCCTCTCAATAACGAGATCCCCGTAAACATCAGGAAACCCGCTAAGCTAAAAATGCCGGTTTCCGCCCAGATCTGCAAATAGCAATTGTGGGCATATTGGATGTAAAGATTCCTTGTATAATTGCCGAAATGATCCATGAAGGTCCCCAGGCCTTTGCCCAGGAAAGGGTGTTCCGAGATCATCCTCAGCGCCGCCCCCCAGACGATAAGCCTGTCCGCGTCCCCCTGCTCCTGGAAACTGAAAAGCACCCTCTCTTTGACTCCCGGCAGGAAATACGCCAACAAAAAAGCCGCGGCGATCCAGGGGATCGCTTTTCTGAATTTACCCGAGAGATAAAACATCAGGAGCATAGCGATGAAAAACCCGAGCCACGCCCCCCGCGAAAAAGTCATAAAAAGGCAGGTGGTCAACAGCATGCTGTGCGCTACCAGGAACAGCCAGAGGGCTTTGTTTTTCATCCCTGAGATCAAAAGGGCCGCCAATAAAGAGAGGATAACGACCAGGTAGCTGGCAAAATCATTGTAATGATTGAACGGCCCGGTGATCGCCGGCACACTGTTTACCAGCGTCATCAATTTACGCTCCCTCAAGAAGTCCATCCCGGAAAGGCGCTGAAAACAGGCATCAATGCCTATTAAAACTGCTGCCGCACAAAGTATCCCGACACACCTTTTAATTCGTTTGTGGTCGCGCAAGGCATCCTGCACGAATAAGTATATCCCGATGTATTTCATCCATTTTAAGAAAAAGATACGCAGGCTCTTCAAAAGGAAGGGCCCGCTATTGAACATGGAAAGCAGGCAGAATAAAATAAAGATAAGCAGGAATGCGTTTGCCCGGGTCTTGAGGAACGAAAAATCCGGCCGCGCGATCTTCTTGAGGATAAAGAAAAGGAGCAAAAACCCGGCAAAGGTCTCCGACCAGGCTTTGGATATCGGGATAAAAAACAGCAGCCCGTAGAGACTGTATTCCAGCAGCCTGCTGCTCACGGCAAACAATTTATCTTTTTTCATTCGCATGACCTGGTAGTTGCGGTTTCCGGTTAACCCAAAAAAAGACGCTTTTTAATTATATCACAGTTTAAAAAATAGTTTAAAGAATTTTACCAAGGAGTTAAAACCGCAGAATACCAGGAATGATACATAGAATGCGGTAAAGGATGCGTACAAGGGCTTAAACCTTTTGAATGCCGAGATCCCCCGCATTATCAGGAAGAAAACAACGGGCATGAAAAAGAGCGTGATCCTTTCTCCGGTAAAGGGGTATTTCTTAAGCAGGCCCAGGACAAACAATTCCGCGAAGATCACGAAACCGATAGTATCCATATCCAAAAGCCCTTCTTTGGCTTTTTTGAAGCACTTCACCCCCGCATAGAAGGTACCGATGGCGAAAAAAGGGATAAAAAAAGATGCCGTCCTGATAAAGAGCTTATCGTCACCGAACGGCCAGGCAACGATATTTCTCAACCCTTCGCCAAAAGACTTTATGAAACAATAGGGCGACGCGCTGCAAATAAAATAGCTTTCCCAGTAGCCGAGCAGGCAGCTCTCCGATAAGCCGAAACGGATATCGAAGAAATAAACCAGGGTACTTACCGCCAGAGAAATGCCGATATACCACGCCGACAAAGGCAGGAGAGCCTTATTCTTACGCGAAAATATTATAAAATTATAGGCGGGTATCCAGAAAATGAAAAATGCCGCGTAGGAAAAAGCAAGCAGGAGCGGCATAAGTACGGCGCAAAGGATAAGCCCTTTGGAGGGATTCTTGAATTCAAGGTCCTTCTGGTGCCATAAAAACAGGCAAAAAGCCCCGGCCGCCAGCACATCCATTGAATAGGATTTAAGTTCCGACGAATAATAAATGAGCTGGAAGCTGACAACAAACGAAAGCAGCGCCGTAATAAACGCCGCGCTCTCCCCCAGCGCCCGGCGGTACGCCGCTTTCCAGACAAAGACCGCGCCGCACATACATGCCAGGGGGAGAATCCTTAGCGAAAAAAGGCTGAAGTGAAAAAAAGAGGAAAATGATTGTACGGCGTAAAGATAGGCCCGGGGGAAGGCCTGGCAATGCATGAGCCGGCCGAAGATCCGCGGGCCCGAAAGTACCCTGATATTTTCCAGTACCGACCTTTCATCGAGCCAAAGCTCGCGGAATGAAAAAAAATGCAGCAAACACAGGGAGATAAAATAAAATACGAGGAGGCCGCAGAAAACCTTCGATTGTTTTATTTAATACGCTCCTGTCCCTTTGATGACCACGATCACCGTTTTCAATAGTATCTTCAAGTCGAGCCCCAGCGACCAGTTGTTTATATACCAGGTATCCCAGCGCACCCAATTCCTGAACGGCAGGTTTGACCGGCCGCTGATCTGGGCAAGCCCGGTTATCCCGGGCTTGATGTTAAGGCGGGTGATATATTTATTCTCTATCTTTTTGGTTTCCTCAACGGGAAAGGGCCTTGTCCCCACAAGGCTCATATCCCCCTTTATGACGTTTATCAATTGCGGTAATTCATCCAGGCTGTATTTACGCAGGATTTTACCGAATCTCGTGATGCGGGGGTCTCGCCTGATCTTAAAGATCGGCCCCTGCACTTCGGATTGCAGGTTGAGCCGTTCTTTATAACGGTCGGCATCCTTGATCATCGAACGGAATTTATAGAAATCAAAGACCCTCCCCCTCTTACCGCAGCGCTTGGAAATGTAGAGCACCGGGCCGGGGCTATCCAGCTTGATCAGGAGCGCTATGCACAATAAAACGGGGAAAAGCAGCACCAGGAGGAACCCCGCTACCGCTACATCCAGGAATCTCTTGATAAAATGCTCGCTGGCGTGGGGCCCCTCCTCAAGGTAGGTGACCAGAGGGATAAACCCGATATAATCAAGCTTCACCCTGCGGTAAGGAAGGTCGAAATGCTCCGCGACCACCCTCACGGACTTCTTCAGCTTTGTGCCCTTGATGATGACCTCCGATACCGTTTTGCGCTCGGAAGGGATAGTCACGTATATTTCGTCGATAAAATTCGCCCTGACCACCTCTTCTATGTTCTTCACCTTGCCTAAAATACGGAAACCGTTGACCTCGCCTTCTTTGGCGTCGTCCAGGAACCCGATGATCTTAATGCCTAGATTAGGGTAATCCTGCACCTGCTCGGCAAGCGTCAGGCCTATCTTGCCCGCCCCGATGATCAGGACATGATAGTTCAGGTGCCCTTTTTTCATGAGGTAGCGGATATATATCCTCTTGAAGGTCCGCCAGAGAGAAAGCGTGACGATCAAAAAAAGCGTAGATTCGATGAAGATCAGGCGCGAAAAAATAGTTATCTTGAGGATGAAAATAAACAACGCCGCCAAAACAGAGGCGAATAATACGCAGCGGCTCACCCTTCCCCATTCCTGGATGATCGATAAGTTGCGGTTGGTGGAATAGAGGTTGGAATTATGCAGGAAGAACACCATGACCGTGCCCCAGAAGACAAAAACGGCAAAATAGAATTTCAGCTCGGCGAACCCCTGAGGGAGCAGCGGCCGGTTTAACCGGCAGGCAAGGTAAAAACAGGAGATGATGATAACAAAATCGATGACAAAATAGATTAAGTGCGCTTTTCTTCTGTCTTTAAACATGGTGTTTATTATAGCACATTTAACTTTTTTTGATAAGGTCGGCTATCACATACCGCACAAACAAAAGGTTATTGACCAGGTACCTGCGCCATAATCTTTTAGGCTCGGTTGCAAGCCTGAAAAACCATTCAAGCCCGGACTCGCGCATCCAGACGGGTGCCTGCGGTTTTACCCCCGAAAGAAAATCAAAAGCCGCGCCCACCCCGACACAAACGGGGACCGTAAGCCTGTCCTTATGCGCGTACATCCAAAGCTCCTGTTTTACCCCTCCCAGCCCTACCCAAACCACATCGGCCCCCGAATTATTGATGGCCGCTACCTCTTTCTCTTCGGGCTGCGGCGAATCGGTGAACGCGGGGGAAAAACAGCCGGCGATCTTCAAATGCGGGAACTTTTTTTTCAGGCTTTTTACCAGTTGCTCAAGGGTCGCGGCGGTTGAGCCGTAAAAGAAATTGCTGTATCCCTTTTCTTCTGAAAGCTTCAGGAAGGCCAGCATCAGGTCAGGCCCGTAGGCCCGTTTTTTGAGCGGCTTCCCGTAAAACCGCGAAAAAAGGACCAGGGAAAAACCGTCTGCGATCGATAAGCTGCCGTGATTGACCGCTTCTCTTACCAACGCGTTTTTTTCACCGGCAACGATCGTATTGGCATTCGTCGTAACGATGTAATTGCCGCGCTGCCTGTCTTTGATCCATTTTTCCATGTAAGCGGTGATTTCCGGGATCTGGACCGCGTGGACCTTGATTCCGCAGATAGTGATGAAATTGCCGCTTAACGGATCGCTCGTCATAGGGCCTTTACTCCGAAGCTTTCCCGGGCACAAGGATATTCTTTAAAGCGGTCAGGGCGAGGGGGATGGCAATGGGAAAAAGATAGAATGCGACCCTGCCGACGGCTGCGCAGCCTACGATAAACGGCACGATAAAGATCAGCAGGAAGAGCCAGGAAGAACGCCTGATAAAAACGGGGATCTTGCCTTTAAGCCTTACCAGCGCGTAAAGCGCCAGGAACCACAGGAACATAAAAGTTTGCAGGTACTCGATGACGGAATACAGGGTGAATTCGCGAAACCCGTTGAGCACGTATTTCTTAAGCAGCACCGGGTCAAACACGATGCGAAAGATGTACAGATCGTTTTTTTCGATCAAGGGCGACAAATACATGATAAAAACCGCGTAGATCGCGGCTGCCGGCAGGCAGGCCAGGAGTTTTTTCGAAAAAAACCGGCGTTCCGTGAGCATGATCAGCGGGACGATCACCAGGGCCGTTTCTTTCGTGAAGAGCCCCAGAAGCAGGGACACGAAGATCCAGAGATGCGAACCGGCAAGCTCCGCAAGGAACCCCGCCATCAGGAAAAATGACGCCAGGGAATCCACCATCGGGACGGTATAATACGTCACCACAAAGAAAGAGGTCAGAAAAAGGCAGGAGCCGATGAGCCCTTCCCATTTGGAAAATCCCAGTCGTAAACAATAATGAAAGAGCATGAATGCGGTGAAGGCAAGCGCCAAGACGTTGATCATCCCGAAATTAAGCTGGACGGATTTTTTATCCACATCCTCATAATACGCGCCCAGGAAACTGCCTATTTTAAGGTTCTGGTTAAGGAAGGATACCAGGGAAGGCATCAATATCCTGTACCTGA